>PFDM01000041.1:23584-25868 GCA_002772825.1 Parcubacteria group bacterium CG10_big_fil_rev_8_21_14_0_10_38_31
AATAATTCTTGTGACTGGTGGTGCTGGTTTCATCGGTTCGCATTTGATTGAAAGACTTTTAAAAAATTCAAACAATCGAGTTATTTCTCTTGATAACTATTTTACCGGTAGTGTAGATAATCATATAAATGGCGCAAAATATATAAAAGGAGAGACAAAGGATATTGAAAATCTTATCAAAGATACACCTGATATTATTTACCATCTTGGGGAATATTCGCGAGTATTGACCAGTTTTGATGATATTGATTTAGTACTACGTTTTAATGTGCAAGGGACATCTAAAGTCTTGGAATTTTGCCGAAAAAATAAGGTAAGGCTTGTATATGCCGGATCAAGCACGAAATTTGGAGAGTTTGACGATACTGAAGATGGTAAAAGCCAAACTCCATATTCATACTTCAAATCAATTAACACTGAACTCATAAACAATTACGGCAGATGGTTTGGACTTAATTACGCCATTACATATTTTTATAATGTTTACGGTGGCAGAGAGATACGAGATGGTAAATATGCGACATTAATTGGAATTTTTACGCGCAAATATATAAATAATGAGCCACTTACTGTAGTTGCACCAGGCACGCAAAAACGCGCATTTACTCATATCAATGATATCATTGACGGAATCGTGCTTGTCGGAGAGAAAGGATCTGGTGACGGATATTGTATAGGAGTAGAGAAAGAATATTCTATTTTGGAAATCGCGGAAATATTTGGAGGTAAAATAAAAATACTTCCTGAAAAAAAAGGTGATAGAAAATCTTCAAAAATCAATCCCGCAAAAATGTCCGAGCTTGGCTGGGTGCCAAAGCAAGATATTTTAAATTACATAAATGAAATTAAAAGTAAAAAATAATATTTCATACACACTTAAGAAAAGTAAAAGGGCTAAGAGACTACGTCTCACTGTGTCTTGTGACGGACAAGTTGTTGTCACGATTCCCATGGTAGTTGAACAGTCGGTAGTGGATAAATTTATCTCTGACAAAAGACAGTGGGTATGGGGCAAGCTTCAATTATTTAAGAATATGGAAAAGAAGGCTACCCGTACTTTTTCGCGCAAAGATTATCTGAAAAATAAGGATAAGACCTTCATCCTTGCAAGTGAAAGGGTGGAATTTTATAATAAAACATATAACTTTTCTTTCAGCAGTATCCGCATTAAGAACCAAAAAACGCGCTGGGGAAGTTGTTCTTCTAAGCAAAATCTAAATTTAAATTATAAGATAATATTTCTACCTGCAAAGTTGCGGGACTATATTATCGTCCATGAGCTGTGTCACTTGAGGGAGTTTAACCACTCTAAGAGCTTTTGGACGCTTGTGGAAAAGACATTTCCTGATTACCTAGAGATTAAAAGGGAGCTCCGCAAACAGGAGATATTCTATAGATAGAACTTCATTTATGCTATTATAATAATTATATGAATAAACGAAATCAACATATTTCAATAGTTGTTATCTTGATAGCCGTTGTCGGAGGAATTTATCTGTATTTGAATTCTCCACAATACGAGCCTCAAGATAATATCAGTGTAGATACTTATGAAGAAAAAAATGAGAATAAAGATGGGGTTAGCGAGAAGTGGCTATACAGTGATGATAAATATGGATTTACTTTTGAATATCCAAAAGTTGAACAAGTTATAGTAGAGAAAGATAATTTAGATGCTGAACTATTACAGTTAATAAAAGTTAAGCTTAATGATGAGGCAAGTTATATAAATGTTAAAATATACGACAAAGAAAATTATGCTTCTATAGGGCAATGGAACCCTACAGTGTTCCTAGAGGAAGTGAGAAGATTTATTGCTTCTCCAGAAGGATATGAAGATAAACCACTAAGCTGTAGTCTCGATAATACAGTAGATGAGATTGGTGAAATGCCAGGAGTCCCTTGTCATATTGATATTATCAAGATCACGGTTGCTTCTCTACCGGCAATACAAACCTCATACGCATCTGTCGGTGGATATGATTGCGAGATAATTTTCACTAATGATAAATATATTTTTGAAATCGGGCAGGGTAACAGCCCATGTTTAGACGGTAACCCAGAGTACTATAAGTCTCTACCGGAAAATGTTCAAAAAGAATGGGCTAATTTTAGACAACTTCTCTCTTCTTTCAAATTCAATTAACAGGTGAGACCTAAGGGAAAACGCAAAGGACCGTCTTTTGTGTCATATCAAGGTGTCACCTTGATATGACTAATAAATAATAAACGGCTCAATCCGCCGTGGCGGATTGAGCCGTTTAGGTATTGTGATGGTAAAAAG
>PFDM01000008.1:0-607 GCA_002772825.1 Parcubacteria group bacterium CG10_big_fil_rev_8_21_14_0_10_38_31
AAAACTCTTTATGACAAAGGTCTCGTATATGAGGGGTATAAACCGATGCATCTTTGCCCTCGCTGTGAGACGACCCTCGCAAACTTTGAAGTGTCTCAGGGGTATAAGGATATTACTGACATCTCAGTGACGGCTAAATTTGAGCTTACCCAAGAGCCGGGCACTTTCGTCCTCGCTTGGACGACGACACCTTGGACATTGCCCGGCAATGTCGCCTTGGCGGTGAATCCTGATATTGAATATGTGAAGATTAATTTAATAAAAGATTATAATTTTAATGAAGGAGACGAATATCCGAAAGAACAAAAAGAAGAATATTTTATTTTGGCAAAAGACCTCCTTGAAAAAGTTATTGATGGGCCATATTCTATAGTAGAAACTTTCAAAGGTTTCGCTCTTTCAGGCAAGAGCTATAAACCTCTTTTTGATTATTACTCAGAGAAGAAAGATTTGGAAAATAGAGAGAATGGGTGGAAGATTTATTCGGCTGGTTTCGTGACAACGGAAGAGGGGACGGGGATTGTCCATATCGCGCCGGCTTTCGGTGAAGACGATATGAACGTCGCTTTAGAGTATGCGCTTCCTTTTGTCCAGCATGTTACCATGG
>PFDM01000008.1:618-3802 GCA_002772825.1 Parcubacteria group bacterium CG10_big_fil_rev_8_21_14_0_10_38_31
TAGTTCACTCTTACCCGCATTGCTGGAGGTGTGATACTCCTCTATTGAATTACGCGACTTCGTCTTGGTTTGTAAAAGTAACAGCGATTAAAGATAAACTTCTTAAGAATAACGAAGAGATCAATTGGGTGCCAGCTCATATAAAAGATGGGCGTTTTGGTAAGTGGTTAGAAGGGGCTAGAGACTGGGCAATATCAAGAAGTAGATTTTGGGGAGCGCCTCTTCCGGTGTGGAAGTGCGAGAAGTGCGACAAACTGGAAGTTCTTGGCTCTATAGATGATATTAAAAATAAAGTTAAAAAATCAGGCAATAAGTATTTTATAATGCGTCATGGAGAATCAGAGCATAATAAGAAAAATGTTGTGAGCTCTAAGGTGCTAAACCCACATCATCTTACGGAAAAAGGGAAGACAGATATAAAAGGAATTTCTCAAAAAGTAAAAAAAGAAAATATTGATATTATTTTTTCTTCTGATTTTGTCAGGACAAAAGAGACAGCTGAAGTGTTGGCGAGTGAGATAGACTACGACAAATCAAAAATAATTTTTGACAAGCGTATTAGAGAATTAAATACGGGAACCTTTGATGGAAAAAGCCCGAGAGACTATCATAATTACTTCACTACTCTTGAAGAGAAGTTTACAAAAGCGCCACCTGAGGGTGAGAACTTGATTGAACTTAAGAATAGAGTTTCTGAATTTCTATATGAAATTGAGGAGAATTATCAAGATAAAAATATCTTGATAATAAGTCATGAGTATCCCATCTGGCTTCTCTCTGCTGGCGCTATCGGAGCTGACATAAAGCAGTCGGTAAAGATGAAAGAGGATAATGGAGATGATTACATAGAGACGGGAGAATTAAGGGGGTTTGATTTTACGCCACTTCCGCACAATGAGAATTATGAGATTGACCTTCATCGACCTTATATAGATAAGATTGAGTTTGATTGCCTTTGCGGTGGCAAGACGAAGAGAGTTGTTCATGTGTTTGACTGCTGGTTTGAATCCGGCTCTATGCCATACGCCTCGGCGCATTATCCTTTTGAGAACAAGAATAAAGTGGAAAATAATCTATCGGCAGAGTTTATCGCTGAGGGGTTAGATCAGACGCGTGGCTGGTTTTATACACTGCTCGTATTGTCTACGGCTCTTTTTGATAAACCGGCGTATAAGAATGTGATTGTAAATGGCATAATCTTAACTGAAGACGGAGAGAAGATTTCAAAGCGTCTTAAGAATTACACTGATCCTATTGAGATTGTCCATAAATACGGCGCCGACGCCCTGCGCCTATACTTACTCTCTTCTCCAGTGGTACGCGCGGAGGATCTCAATTTCTCTGAGCACAGCGTTGATGAAGTGTATAAGAAAGTGATTTTGCGTTTATGGAATGTCTATAGTTTCTATGACATGTATGCACCCTCTCCACTTGGAGGCGAGGCCTCCAAGTACTACTTGGCGGCGGAGCCGCCAAGTAGTAAAAATGTGCTGGATAAGTGGATATTGGCGAGACTTGATGAATTGATGCAAGAGATAACGGTAAATCTTGAGAAGTATGAGCTTGATAAAGCGACAAGGCCTATTTTTGATTTTGTTGATGACCTTTCCACTTGGTATGTCAGACGCTCAAGAGACAGGTTTAAAGATGAAGGGGAAGATAAAAAAGATGCCATTTTGACCACTAGATTTGTGTTGTTGGAATTTGCTAAAGTCACAGCGCCCTTTATGCCTTTTATGTCGGAGAGGTTTTATAAATCACTGGGTGGGGAGAAAGAGAGTGTCCACTTGGAAGAATGGCCTTTTAAAAAGTCGTTAACCGATAGTGTGCTCGGTGTGTTTGGTGTGGATAAAGCCAGTAAAGATCTGGAGATTCTTTATGATATGAAAGAGATAAGGAGAGTTGTTTCTCTTGGGCTTGAGGCACGCGCCGAAGCTGGACTCAAAGTGAGGCAACCTTTACAAAAATTGATAATAAAAAATGATAAGTTGAAAGGAAAAGATGAGTTACTTGAACTTGTGAAAGACGAAGTGAATGTGAAGGAGATTGGCTTTGACCCTGGCATTGAAAATGATGTAAAGCTGGATTTAAGGTTAACTCCGGAACTTATTGCTGAAGGGCAGTTTAGGGACATAGTGAGGTTCGTCCAGGACTTGAGAAAGAAAGCCGGGTTGACGCCGGATGATGAGATATCTGTTTTTGTGCAAACAGATTTTTCGGGAGAAAACTTGTTAAAGAAATTTGAAGATGAGTTTAGAAAGATTGTTAATGCTCGTCCTGTTGAGTTTTCCGCCTCAGGCGGACCAGCCTTGGGTCGGAATGATTTGTTGAAGTTAGATGATCTAGAGTTTGTGATTAAAATTGCAACCGAAAAATAAATATATGAAATTTAAATTTCCAGAAGGTTTTTTATGGGGGAGTGCGACGGCCAGCCATCAAGTGGAAGGCGGTAATGTAAACGACTGGTCTATTTGGGAGAAGAGGAATGCCGAGAGATTGGCAAAAAATGCCAAGAAAAAGTTTGGCAAATTGCCTATATGGGAGAGTATTAAGGATGAAGCGGAAAACCCGGAAAATTATATCTCGGGTATTGCTTGCGACCATTACAATCGTTACGAAGAAGATTTTGATATTGTGAAATCTTTAGGACAAAATGCTTTTCGCTTCTCCATAGAGTGGTCTCGTGTTGAGCCGGAGGAGGGGAGGTTTGATGACAAGGAAATAGAACATTATAGGAAAGTGATTAAAGCTCTTCGTTCTCGCGGGATTGAGCCATTTGTTACCCTGTGGCATTGGCCATTGCCAGCGTGGCTTAAGGATAAAGGAGGGTGGAGGTCGGGTGAAGTCGTAGATTATTTTGGCAGATATACTAAAAAGACGGCAGAAGCATTAGGCACCGATGTAAAATTCTGGATTACTCTTAATGAGCCCTTGGTCTACGCGACCCATTCTTATCTAAAGGGAGCGTGGCCTCCACAGAAAAAGAATCCGCTATATTTGCTTTTAGTGATAAGGAATTTAGTCAGAGCGCACCGCACGGCGTATAAAACAATTAAAGAGATAAACAAAGATTCTCAAATTGGAATTTCCAAGCACAATGTTTATTTTGATGCGTATAAAGAGAGGTATATAAATCGCTTTCTTAAGAAGATGCTTGATTGGGCGTGGAATTTTTCTTTTTTAA
>PFDM01000011.1 GCA_002772825.1 Parcubacteria group bacterium CG10_big_fil_rev_8_21_14_0_10_38_31
ATACTACTTCTCCACCCCGCGATATGTGTCCTAACTCTTTGATCATAACCTCCAAAGGTTATGAGTCTGATAATCCTCTTGCGAGATACGAGATACTACTTCTCCACCCAAACATACCCCGCCAGAATGGCATTCATGTCGGGCTGGCGTTCGGTACGGGCGGGTCCACCCCGCGATATGTGTATACAAAACAGAAAACCAAAATATTATTGATTTTCTACATTAGGCAGTATAAACCACTTTAGATATTTATCAAGCTATGAAATAATTGATCATCACCTCTTTCACTATATTATTTACAATATTACCGTCAGCTTTCCCTTTAACTTTAGGCATTAGAACCTTCATTATCTTCCCCATATCTTCCGGACCAGTCGCGCCCGACTCCTTTAATGATTCTTCCACTATCTTCCTAACTTCGTCTTCGGAGAGTTGTTTCGGTAAATAATTTACCAAGACGGCAAGCTCATCTTCTTCCCTCTTTTGCAATTCACTGCGCCCTTCTTTCTTATATATTTCCAGTGCATCTTTACGCTTTTTAGCCTCTTTGCCGACAACTTGGATAACCTCCTCATCGTTTAACTGGCTCTTTGTATCAATATCTACCGTGTTACCCTCTTTGGCCAGTTTCGTCTTTTTGGCTATTTCAGCATTTCTTATCTCAGACTGTAATATTTTAAAAGTAGAAACTTTCACCTCCTCTTTACTCTTAAAAGCTTCTTTGAAATCTTGTTGTATTTTTTCTTTTAATGTCATAATTAGATGATAACATATTATCCTAACATTTCCACAAACTCCCCTTCACTCAATATCTTCACCCCTAGATTCTTAGCTTTATCGTATTTTGACCCGGGTTCATTACCGCAAACTACAAAATCAGTATTCTTAGACACCGACTCCACCACCTCTCCCCCTTGCCCCTTAATCATCTTCTTAGCTTCGTCTCGGCTCATTTTATCAAGCGACCCCGTTAACACAAATTTAAGCCCTTTAAGTTTAACACTCTTCGCTTGAGCTTCTTTTTTAATAATTACCCGAGAAAGAAGTTTCTTTAAAAATTTTTTATTATCATCTTCTCTAAACCAACCATAGATACTCTTTGCTACTATAGGTCCGACGTCGGAGACTTTCTCTAGATCCGACAAAGAAGCATCCTTTAAACTCTCAATTGTATTGAAACTGTCGGCCAAATCCTCAGCAGTACTTTCACCTACATTTTCTATACCTAAAGATATTATAAATCTTGAAAGTTCTATTTCCCTGTGGGCATCAATTGATCTGATAAGATTCTTAGCCGACTTTTCAGCAAAACGTTCGAGTAAAGCTATATCTCCTTCTTTTAAGTCAAAGAAGTCCGATGCGTCAGAAACCAAATTATTATCCAAGAGGGCATCCACTATCTTTGGACCCAGCCCCTCTATATCAAAAGCTTTCTTAGAGACAAAATAATAAAGGCCTCTCCTGTGACGAGTGGCGCACTTCTTATTCGGGCATTTGGCGATAGGGCTATCATCTTCAAAGACTACCGGAGTCTTGCATATAGGGCAGACTTTTGGCATCTTAAAAGATTTTTCCTTTCCCGTTCTCATCTCTTTTATTACACTTATGATATCAGGGATAATATCTCCCGCCTTCTGGAGGACGACAGTATCCCCCACTCGAACATCGAGTCTCTTTATCTCATCTTCATTATGAAGGGTCGCTCTTGAGACGACCGAACCGGCGATAGTGACCGGCCTTAAATGAGCGACAGGGGTGAGAGCACCAGTCCTCCCAACCTGCACATCAATGACCTCTACCACTGTTGTCGCCTGTAGGGCGGGAAACTTCAAAGCGATAGCAAAACGAGGGGATTTCCCTGTGTAACCTAAGCGTTCTTGCCAATCTATCCTATTTAATTTTACAACCACACCATCAACCCAGTATTTTGTTTTGTCTTTCTTTTTCTGCCACTCTTTCCAAAAGGATATCACCTCCTCAACATCTTCGCATAATTTAAAATGTGGATTCACTTTGAAACCTAAATCTTTTAAAAAGCCAAGTTCCTCCAGTTGAGTTTCCGGAATCTTAAAACTTAGATCATCATTAGGTGGCTTGACCCAAGCTAAGTCGTATATGAAGCTATCAAGCTTACGTGCGCTAGCGATCTTAGGGTTAAGCTGGCGGATAGAACCGGCAGCGACATTCCTAGGGTTAGCAAACAATTGTTCCCCCTTTTTTTCTCTCTCAGCATTAAGATTATCAAATTCATCTTTTCCCATCCATATCTCTCCTTCCACCACACAATCGACATCCCTATTTAGACGGAGAGGAATTGAATTTATAGTCTTCACATTTGCTGTCACATTCTCACCCACCTTTCCGTCGCCCCTTGTCGCAGCTGTCTTCAATACTCCTTTTTCATAAGTAAGGATAATCTTAAAACCGTCTATCTTAAGTTCCGAGACATAATTTATATTCTTTGGCGTATGGCCATATTCTTTGCTGAGAAAGCGCTTGATACGCTCATTAAACTCTCTTATCTCCTCTTCATTGAACACATCATTAAAAGACCATTGCGGTATTTTGTGTTTTACTTTTTCAAATTTCTCAAGAGGACTCCCTCCCACTCTTTGAGTCGGTGAGTCTGGTGTGATAAGACCGGGAAAAGATTGCTCCAGTCCATAGAGTTCGTGTTTTAGAGAATCAAGCGCTTCGTCAGTTATCTCTTGTTTGTCCAACACATGGTAAAGATACCGGTGGTGATTTATCAACTTCTTCAGCTTCTCTATACGATCCTTTGCTTTGATCCGCTTTTTCTCATCATTTTTTTTCTCAGTCATTTTGAAAGATTAATAACTGGCCTGTAACACCCTCTCTACTTGCAATCTATCGCTAGCACCGCCACAGTCAGAGCTGGGATCTCCAACGTTGTAGCCATAAGAGATTAATTTAGTCTTAGGTGACAACGTTTTATCCACCTCAACTTTAACACAGGAACCATTGATAAGGCCTAGAGAAAACGTGGTTGCTAAATCAATCATTGGCTTACTCACAAAAGAGACCCCAAGACAGTCAATAGTATAAGTTGGATTATCAAACTCCTTCTTCTTTATATCCCAATACAGGGCACACTCCATACCGGCGTCAGCCGCAGTAAAAGCGATACTTGATTCTCGGCTAATCTGAGAAATCTTAAACTGCCTGATAACTATGTTATACACACCTAAGGAAGCTGACAAAATAATAGTCAGGATAAGAAGGGAAAATAAAAGTGTGAATCCTCCTTTCATATTATTTATTTTTTTAAATTTATTAGTTATCATAATTTTTTATT
>PFDM01000027.1 GCA_002772825.1 Parcubacteria group bacterium CG10_big_fil_rev_8_21_14_0_10_38_31
ACGGAGATGTTGCAATTACTTATTGAATGTACCAGTTAACCCCTCGATTTAAGAGGATTTTATGATATAATTATCAAATGTCTGAAGAAGGTGATAATATAGAGAAATTAAAAATGAAGCTTTATAGAAAAGGAGCTTCTTTTCAGGGAAGGTTTAAGCGGTCTAATCTTGGGTCGGGTATCAACCCTAAAGATGAAAGTGATAAGTCAGAGTGGGACACTTCTCTAAATATGACAAAGAAGAAAAAAATTATTTCTAAAATGATGCGTTTCGTTCTTCTCTTTGCCGGGATATTTTTTTCCGTGTCACTTCTTGCAACGGCCTATCTTTGGGATAAGGGTTTTAATTTTGTCTCTTCTGGTGATATTGAGATTGTCTTTGAGGGACCGGACAGTGTTTCCGGTGGAGAGCTTAATAACTGGAGGGTTATTGTTACTAACAATAATAATGCCCCACTTAAATTTGCTGATCTTATCTTGGAATATCCTTCGGGGACCCGTGATATTAAAAATGAAAATAAATCATTAACCAAAAGATACCCGCTTGGTCAAATAGCCCCCGGGGGTAATGCAGTTGAGATTTTGGATTTAATTTTCTTCGGGGCTTCGGGAAGTGAGAAAGTTATAAACGCCACTTTAGAATATAGATTGACCGATTCAAATGCTATTTTTACCAAAGAAGAAAAGAAAATTGTTAAATTATTTGAATCGCCTATAGATATTACAGTAAAACTTCCTTCAGAAGTAAATGCTAGACAGGAGATGAGTTTGGAAGTTGAATATGTTTCCAATTCAGAGGGTGTTATTGATGACCTTGTCTTGAGAATGGAGTATCCGCCCGGTTTTCAATTTAAAGATAGCAATCCTAATCCGTCTTCCGCTAAAAATGATATATGGAACATTGGCACTTTAGATCCTGGCAAAAAAAGAGTTTTGAAAATTAACGGTATTGTAGACGGCGGAGATTTAGATGAGAAAGGGTTTCGCGCGCAAGTGGGAGTTATGAATAACAACGAATTTGAAGTGTATGGCGAAGCGACAGAGACAGTTGTTCTTAAGAAGATGCTCTTAGATCTTGCGATATTTATAAATGGAAATGATGATAAGGAAAACATCGCTTCTTTGAACGATATCATGAGGGTTGATATTTTTTGGAGAAATAATTTGCCGGTTAGAATTGAGAATGGCAATATTGAAGTTAAGGTGACAGGAAAAGCCGCTAACCTTCAATCCATCTCTCCTGTAAAAGGCTTTTATAGGACATCAGACAATGCTTTAGTCTGGAATGCTTCGTCGGTGCCGGAGTTTAGGTTTATAGAGCCAGGACAAGAAGGTAAGGTCAGTTTTACATTTTCAATACTCGGTAGCTTAGTTCAAAACAGTATGAATGATAAAAATTTCGTTGTATCCTTAGAGGCAAGTATCTTCGGCAGAAAGGCGACGGGGGGCTTCGGTGATACTGAGGCAAAAAGTATGACTAAGAAAGATATAAAGATAGCGTCTAATCTCCAGTTTGCTTCAAAGGCTCTTTACTACGACGGGGTTTTTACTAATATCGGGCCATTACCGCCTAAGGCCGGAGAGAAGACGACTTATACAATAGTGTGGTCTCTCTCTAATTCTACAAATGATGTTGAGAATGTGATAGTAAGGGCGTTCCTTCCTTCTTATGTTGAGTGGGAAGGGTCTCTTTCTCCTCAAGATACTTTAGTATCTTATGATAAAAATACAGGAGAAGTTGTCTGGAAAGTCGGCCTTATCTCAGCTGGGACAGGGATATTAAATCCGGCGAGAGAAGTGTCTTTCCAAATAGGTCTTCTTCCCTCACTTTCTCAAGTCGGCTCAGCTCCTAACCTCGTGTCAGAAGTGGTGATTGAGGGTAAAGATTCTTTCGTTGGAACAGATATTAGGAAAGTCAAAGGGGCATTAAGCACTAGGCTTGATAACGATACGAAATTTAAGCTTACCCAAGAAAAAGTGGTCCAATAATTTAATATTAAATATGGAAACATCAAAAATGGAGAAAATTGTATCTTTGGCAAAACGACGCGGGTTTATATACCCCGGTTCTGATGTGTATGGCGGACTTGCCGGTACTTGGGATTACGGACCCTTAGGTGTTGAGATGAAGAACAATATAAAGAATTTATGGTGGAGAAAGTTTGTATCAGACAAAGACGATATTTATGGAGTAGATGCGGCTATAATTATGAATCCAAAAGTCTGGGAATCCTCAGGTCATGTTTCCGGTTTCTCGGATCCATTGGTGGAATGCAAGAAATGCCATAAGCGTTTTAGGTCTGACCATCTAAAGGAGGACAAATGCCCACTCTGCGGTGGCGAGCTTACAGAAGAGCGTCAATTTAATATGATGTTTAAGACATCTATCGGGCCTGTTGAGGAGACATCGTCCCAAGTTTACCTTAGACCGGAAACGGCTCAAGGTATGTTCGTGAACTTTGGGAATATTGTTGATTCTTTCCACCCGAAGATACCTTTTGGTATGGGGCAAATAGGAAAAGCTTTTAGGAATGAAATCACACCTAAGGATTTTATCTTTCGCACTCGCGAGTTTGAACAGATGGAAATAGAGTATTTTATAAGGGAAGAAGATTGGGAGAAATATTTTGAGTATTGGAGGGTGGAGATGCTTTCTTGGATTGATGAAATTGGCCTTTCGTCAGGGTCTGTCTCAGAGCTTGAAGTTCCAAAAGACGACCTCGCTCATTACTCTAAGAGGACGATTGATTTTGAGTATAAATTTCCATTTGGAGTAAGTGAACTCTATGGATTGGCATACAGAATGGATTTTGATCTTAAGAGTCATAATCTTGATTATTATGATGAAGAGACAAAGGAAACTTTTATTCCTCATGTGATAGAGCCGACTTTCGGGGTAGATAGGACAGTGCTTGCTATCTTGACTGATGCATATACGGAAGATGAGCTAAGTGGAGAGCCACGTGTTTTTCTCAAACTCAAGCCATCTATAGCTCCGGTAAAAGTAGCCATATTTCCACTACTTAAAAATAAACCCGAGCTTGTGGGTAAGGCGCGCGAAGTCTATAGCATGATTAAGAAAGAGATTCCTCAGATAATGTTTGATACAAATGGTAATATAGGGAAGCGTTACAGAAGACAAGATGAGATAGGGACACCGTATTGTGTTACTGTGGATTTTGACACACTGGAAGATGATACCGTGACATTGAGAGATAGGGATACCGGAAAGCAGGAGAGGGTAGATGTTAATAAATTAATAGATAAG
>PFDM01000004.1 GCA_002772825.1 Parcubacteria group bacterium CG10_big_fil_rev_8_21_14_0_10_38_31
ATTTTTTAAGAAAACGTTTATTATATCTCGGTAATGTCAACAGTTAATCAGTTAGTAAAGAAAAATAGAAAAAAGATTATAAAGAAGAGTAAGTCCGTAGCGCTTGCTCGCGGGTTTAATGTGCTTAAGAATAAGCCGACCTTCTATGCTTCTCCTTTTAAAAGGGGGGTATGCTTGCAGGTAAAGACCGTCACTCCTAAGAAGCCAAACTCTGCTCTCCGAAAGGTGGCACGTGTAAGACTTACTAATAGTATGGAAGTTACAGCTTATATCCCCGGTATGGGGCACAATCTCCAAGAACACTCAGTGGTGGTAATCCGCGGAGGAAGAGTCAAAGACTTACCTGGTGTCAGATATCACATTGTCAGAGGTGTGCTTGATACTGCCGGCGTAGATAAGAGAATGAAAGGACGAAGTCTTTATGGAGCTAAGAAGCCAAAGGCTTAAAATATAAAGATTAAAGATTAAAGATTAAAGATTAAAGATCAAAATGCAAAATTACAGTTTTAAATTAAAAAAAAGTTATTAAATTATAAGATTTGTTCATTTATTTTTAATTTTGATATTTCAATTTTAAATTTGACTGAGCAGAGCGAAGAAAAATGCGAAGAAGAGTAAAAAACAGAATAAAACCAAAGCCAGACGCTAAATACTCATCTGAAGAGGTGGGCAGATTTATAAACTATATAATGACGCACGGTAAGAAATCTATAGCAGAAACTATAGTCTATTCAGCTTTTGATGAGATCAAAGAAAAAGCCAAGGCAGAGGATCCTGTCGCTATCTTTGATGAAGCTATGAAAAATGTAGGACCGACAATAGAGGTTAGGTCTCGTCGTGTCGGAGGAGCGAATTATCAGGTGCCTGTAGAGGTAAGGCCGGAGAGGAGAGATGCTCTTGCCATGCGTTGGATAATTGAAGCAGCTAAATCTAAGAAGGGTTCACCAATACACTTGCGTCTTGCAAATGAACTATTGCTTGCAAGTAAAAATGAAGGTGAGGCAGTGAAGAAGAGAGAAAACGTTCACAAAATGGCAGAGGCAAATCGCGCTTTCGCTCATTTTGCATGGTAGATAGTATTAGCCAATAGCCACTAGGGTTTAGTTGTTAGGGTTAATTAATTTATAAATAAAATCTAGTCTCTAGTGGCTAACAACTAGTGGCTAATAACTAACATGAGAGATTATTCAATTGATAAAGTCCGCGATATAGGAATTATCGCGCACATAGACGCAGGGAAAACGACCGTTAGTGAGCGGATCCTTTTTTATACTGGAGTTTCCCATAAAATAGGAGAGGTTCATGAGGGGGAGGCCGTCATGGACTGGATGGAACAAGAACAGGAAAGAGGTATTACTATTACTTCTGCGGCGACGACTTGTTTCTGGGTGCCAACTTACGCTAATGGCGATAATGAGTTTAAGCACCGTATCAATATTATAGATACTCCGGGTCACGTTGACTTCACTGTAGAGGTGGAGCGTTCTTTGCGTGTCTTAGATGGAGGAGTAGTTGTCTTTGATGGGGTGGCCGGTGTGGAGCCTCAGTCTGAGACGGTGTGGCGTCAGGCTGATAAATACAAAGTGCCAAGAATTTGTTTTATCAATAAACTTGATAGGACGGGTGCCAGTTTTGAAAGGTCATACGCGACTATCTTGGATCGTCTAACTAAAAATGCAGTGAGAGTCCAGATTCCTATGGGGGAAGAAGAGAAAATGGAGGGCGTTATAGACCTTTTGAGGTTGAAGGCTTACAAATTTGAGGGCGAGATGGGCAATAAGATTGAAGAGCAAGAGATACCGGAGGCTTTTCTTTCCAATGCTAAGAAATTCCACGCTGAGCTTGTAGAAAAAATTGTAGAGAATGATGAAAAATTAATGGACCAGTATCTAGCTGGTAATGAACCTTCTATTGATGAACTTAAAAAAGTTTTAAGAAAGGCGGTTATTGGTAATTTAATTATACCTGTATTTTGCGGTACCGCTCTAAAGAATAAAGGAGTCCAACTTCTCCTTGATGGTGTTATAGATTATCTTCCTAGTCCACTTGATGTACCTCCGATGAAAGGTTTTGACCCAAAGACAGAGGTTGAGATTACTCGCGCTCCTTCTGATGACGCGCCTTTTTCCGCTTTAGCTTTCAAACTTCAGACAGATCCTTTTGTCGGTCAGCTTACTTACTTTAGAGTTTACTCGGGCTCACTGGAGGCCGGTTCTTATATATTGAATTCAACAAACGGGGAAAAAGAGAGAGTCGGCAGAGTCCTTAGAATGCATGCCAATGATCGTGAAGAAGTGAAGACTGTCTATGCCGGAGAGATTGCCGCCTTAGTGGGTCTTAAGAGTACCAGGACGGGTGACACTTTGTGTGATCCGGATCATCCTATCATCCTGGAGAAAATAGAGTTCCCGGAACCAGTTGTTTCTTTGAAGATTGAACCTAAGACAAAAGCTGACCAAGAGAAGATGGGTATCGCATTGCGTCGTCTTTCAGATGAAGACCCTACTTTCAGGATAAAATCTGACCCGGAAACCCTTGAGACTATTATTTCCGGTATGGGTGAGCTTCACCTTGATGTCTTGGTAGATAGAATGAAGCGCGAATTTAAAGTGGAAGCCAATGTCGGTAAGCCACAAGTGGCTTATAAAGAGACTATTACCATGGAAGCGGAAGCGGAAGGTAAATATGTAAAGCAATCCGGAGGTAGGGGGCAGTATGGCCATGTCAGGATTAGAATTAAACCGATGGAAAGTGGGAAAGGATTTGAATTTAAGAGTGTTATTAAAGGTGGAGTTATCCCTCAAGAATATATTCCCGCTGTTGAGAAGGGTGTTAGAGAAGCGCTGGAAAGGGGTGTCCTTGCCGGTTTCTTATTAGTAGACTTGTATTGCGAATTGTATGATGGTTCTTACCATGATGTTGATTCCAATGAATCCGCTTTCAAGATCGCCGCTTCAATGGCTCTTCAAGATGCCGTGAAGAGGGCTAAGCCGGTGTTGCTTGAACCGGTGATGAGAGTGGAGGTTATAGTCCCTGATAAATTTATGGGTGATGCAACAGGAAATATAAACTCAAAGAGAGGTCAGATAGAAGGTATGGAAGACAGAGGGAGTCTTAAGGTTATAAATGCTACTGTGCCCCTTTCTGAAATGTTTGGTTATGCGACAATGCTTCGCTCTATGACAGAGGGGAGAGGAACATTTACCATGCAGTTTGATCATTATTCTATTGTCCCTAATAATGTGGCTACCGGTATTATTGAAGCCAG
>PFDM01000010.1:0-1018 GCA_002772825.1 Parcubacteria group bacterium CG10_big_fil_rev_8_21_14_0_10_38_31
TGAGAACTTATAAAAAATAAGGTGTTATTACATTTACCTAAGATGAGAATAGATGTAAATGTTGTGAAATTGGTGTTTTAATAATGTATACATTATTAAAGATGGAGGAATAACGACGAGGTGGAGGTGTTGCGGTTGCTTGTTGAACTCAGGCAACATAGTATGTCGACATACTATGTTGGTATTGTGGCTTTAAAACTTCCTTCAAATGGGTAATAATAGTATTACATATGAAGAGCGGAATTTTAAACATTTATAAGCCCCTTGGTCTTTCACCACTTGAGGCAATAAGACGTTTTATAGGGCAAAATAGGGCATATCAAGGGCTGAAAATGACCTATGCCGGCCGACTTGACCCTATGGCCGAAGGGGTGCTTTTAGTGCTAGTGGGGGAGACTGTGCATGAGAAAGACCGGTATCTAAAAGTGGAAAAAGAGTATGAAGCCGAGATATTATTGGGCTTTGAGACGGATACTTACGATATACTGGGTATACCTTTCAAGAAAAAGGTGGCTAATCTACCAAACGAAGAAATAAAAAAGGAGATTAAAAAATTCCGTGGAGAGATCTCTTTGCCTCTTCCCCCCTACTCTTCATACAAGATAAAAGGTAGACCTCTTTTTGTCTGGGCGAGAGAAGATAAACTAAATGAGATTGAAATACCTATCAGACAAACCGAAGTATATGATATCAAATTTTTAAAAAGTTATGAGGTTAATTCAGAAGACTTAAGCAAAACAATAGGAGAACGTATTGATAAAGCCTCCGGAGATTTCAGACAAAGCGAGACAAAAAACGCTTGGAAAAAACTGCTAGAAATTAACGACTTACAAAGTTGTTATACTATAGTGAAAATAAGATTCACCGTATCAAGTGGCACATACATCCGCTCTATAGCGCACGAGCTAGGGAAAAGACTCGGCGGTGGCGCAATCCTTTTATCCTTAATACGAACAAGGGTAGGGGAATATGAGGTGAGAGATTCTATAAAACTTCCCTAGTAGGGATGTTCATCACA
>PFDM01000010.1:1053-16324 GCA_002772825.1 Parcubacteria group bacterium CG10_big_fil_rev_8_21_14_0_10_38_31
CCAGCTGGCGGACGGGTTGAGCCGTTTAAATAATTACACTTTTACACCTAAGCTTTTGGTGCTATAATGAGTATATGAAAATTACTCAAAAATTACATCAATTTACAGGTGAAAAAGCCCTTATTATAATAACTGGCGCACAGGAAGCTGATTTTCATATCGCTTCAGATGGAGAGGTCAACAAGATTGACTCATTCAAACTTGAGAAAATTCACTTCTCAGACGATGAAGGATTCTTTGGCAGGGCGGGAAATGGCGGGAAGGTGGCTTCTTCAGGCTCAGTAAAAGAACCATTGAAAGAAGAGTATCGGCAAGAATTCTTAAAAGATTTGACGACACATCTTGAGAGTATAGAAAGTAATCAAGAGATAACGGATGTATATCTTCTTACCCCTGATTATCTATATAAGATGGTGGAAGAAGCAATGTCAAAAAAATTACAAAATAAAATAAAATTAACAGTCAAAGGTAATTATTACCATGAACACCCTTTTGAATTGATAGAAAAAATTTACCCAACCAAATAAAAAAATATAATAAATAAATATATGTTTGATAAATTAAAACAATTAAAACAGATGAAAGATATCTCAAGGGATATCCAAAATGAGAAGATAACAGCCGAAGAAGAGGGGACTCGTGTCGTGATCAATGGCGCTTTTATGGTGGAAGAACTCTCCCTAAACCCGGAGCTTAATAAAGAAAGGCAAGAAGTAGTATTAAAAAACTGTTTTAACAAAGCAGCCAAGGATGCCCAAATGGCGGTCGCTAAGAAATTTCAAGGTCTAATGTAATTGTGTTTAAACTAACATTTTTAAGCTATTGCCAAATTACACTATTTTAGTGTAATTTTTCACTATCAACTTCGTCTACATATATGAAAAAACGTTTCTTAACAGCATATAATGATTATGCCCCTAGCATATTGAGGCATATCTATTTTAGGGTAAGCAACCAGGAGCTTGCTGAAGACTTGACACAAGAGACTTTTTTCAAAACTTGGCGCTATATCACGGAAAAAGATAAGGAGGTAACAAACCTAAAGACCTTTCTATATAAAGTAGCAAATAATCTTATAATAGATCATTATAGGCAGAAAAATAAAAGCACCTTAGCTATTGATGATATAAGTGAAGAATTTATAGCTGTTGAGGCCGAGCAAGAAAGAGAATCCGAAAAAACATTTGATAAAGTGTTTGTAGAAGAGGCCCTCCTTAAGATTAAAGACGACCAAAGGCAGATACTTATTTACCGATATATTGACGACCTTAGTATCCCCGAGATAAGTAAACTAACCGGTAAATCAAAAGAGAATATAAGAGTCATCATCCATAGAGGATTAAAATCATTAAGAGGAAAGATAAAATATGATTAAGAGGATACAAATAATTAGAGAATTAAAGCGATTAAGGAAGAATCCTGTTAATACTGTTTTCTTAAACTCATTAAAAATGAGGCTTGAAGTGTTAGTAGATAATTACCCACTCAATACTAAAGTCTCGGGGTATCCATATTTTAAATTAAAAAATCTCTTTGACTTGAGAGCTGTTCGGGTCTCTCTAGCCGGATTTGTGATCTTTATCTTATTAAGTGCCAGTGTTGCGACTGCGTCGCAAGGAAGTTTACCGGGGGAAAGATTGTATCCCGTAAAGATATTTACCGAAGAAGTACGCTCCGCGACCACTATCCAAAACACAGCAAAAGCAAAGCTGAGAACTGATTTTGCAAAAAGACGAGTTAATGAAATAAAAGAAATATTAGGAGATACGGAGATCAAATCTGAAAATTTAGAAATCGCTTTAACCCAATTTGAGAAAAATCTTACAAAGGCAACCGATATAATAGAAATAGAAAAAGGGAGGCCGGAAAAGAAAAAAGACGATGACAAGTTGGCATCTATATATCAAGATATAGATAAAAACAAAGAAAATTTAGAAAAGACACTAAGTGAGAGGAAAAACGAGACGGAAAATAAGCAAAAAGAGCTGGAAGAGAAGATAAAAAATAAGTCTTATGAGGAATCTGAGGAAAGAGAAACATTAATAGATGAACTTGTTGAAGTAAAAATCAATAGGGAAATTTTAGAAGAAAAAGAAGAAAATATCCGCGACCTATTTAAACATAAGGAAAAAAGTGAAGAAATAAAAGAATATATCAACGATACTGATACAAAACAAAAGAAAATTAATGATAAGTTAGAATCTAAAAAAAATGAACTAAAGAATAAGCGTGAGGTTATAAAAAGTAGAGAAGAATCTAAAAGAGAAGTAAGAGAGAAAATAATGGAAGAATTGGATAACGATAAAGATAAAAAGGAGGACGAACGCGAAGACGACGATAATGATTAAAAGATGAAATATGGGGCTATTGATATTTTAAAGAGATAAGAGTTATAATGAAATAAAGAATGGGGTAGTCAAAAATTATCAATCTAATTATAAAATAAAATAATATGAATCAAGACGATCGTATAAAAAAATATTTAAAGGTAACCGGTATTTTCGCGATGCTTGTCTTATCTTATGTTGCACTCTCGTTCGCATCTTCTTACTCTCGAGCCATTGACCCGACATCCCTGAGGAGCTTTTCTGTATCCGGGGAAGGTAAAGTAGTGGCCATCCCTGATGTCGCTCAATTTACCTTCAACGTTGTAACCGAAGGGGATGTTGATGTGACTAAGCTTCAAGCAGAGAATACCGTTAAGACAAATAAAGCAATCAACTTCATAAAAGAAAACGGTGTTGAGGATAAAGATATAAGGACGTTAAGCTATAATATAGAACCGAGATACCAGTATTACAACTGTGGGGTAAGGCCTTTATATACATCTGAGACATATCCAATACAAGAGCCTTGCCCGCCTAGTGAGATAGTCGGCTATACCATAAGACAAACTATATCTGTTAAAGTCAGAGACTTTAGTAAGACGGGAGACATCTTGAGTGGAATTGTTGAAAATGGCGCTAATACTGTCTCATCCTTAAACTTCACCATAGACGACCAGAAGGGGATTGAGAAAGAGGCACGAGATATCGCGATAAAAGAAGCCAGAGAAAAAGCCAGAGAAATAGCCAAAACAGCAAAATTCAGGGTAGGGGATATTATCTCTATCAACGAAGGGTATTCCACTCCTTTTGTCCGCTATAGTCTTAGTGAGACATCAATGGCGGGAGCTAAAGATGCTTCAGTGCCGGCACCTTCCATAGAGCCGGGCTCTCAAGAGATAATTGTCAATGTAACAATCCAATACGAGATACGCTAAACTAAACACCACTTGGATACTGAGTGTCCAAGTGGTGTAAAAAAACATGACACCAATCACCAATGAAAATTTACCCCCGACAGATAAAAAATGTCCTTTTTGCCACGACGGACTTGTTATAAAAAAGGATCTTTTATTTTGTCATAAATGCGCAATGTTTATAGGCGATCCGAAAACTTTTACCGAGTCATTTACAAATATTAATAAAATAAAGAATGATACAATAGAGAGAGCGGAGGAACGAATAGGCAAGAAAAAAGGTAGAGTAATATGGCAAATAATTATAGTTCTTCTTATCATCGTAACATCTTTTTCTATATACCAATTTAAATTATGGACCTTTATTATCGGGATTGATTATTCTTCTGTAAAGGAAATACAAAAAACAGTCCCTTTCACCATATATTTACCTAAAAAAATTCCATTAGGTTATAGTCTTGATAAAGAAAATACTAATATCAATTATATTAAATCCGATAAAATCAATTCTATAGATTTTGTTTATAGAAACACAAGCGGAAGTATTATAAAAGTATCGCTGTTTCCTATAAGCGACGGTTTCACTCAAGAAAATAAAACCACTGGAGAACTTTTTTCCAGTCTTTCCGCCAGGAAAAATCTTAACAAAACCTCAATAGGAGAGCAAGATATCTACATCAGCGAGTCTGATATAGTCCTCACGGAAAAAACCACGAGTGTATATAACATAATAGCTATAACAACATACAGTGGAATGATGATTAAGATAGAATACACCGGTTCAACATGGATCCCCGATGGCAATTTGATTTCTATGGCCACCTCTCTGCGCTCAATAGAAAATTTATAGACGCCTCACTACAAAAAGGCGACTACCGCCTATAAATATAAAATTATTTTTTCGTCTGCTTTAAGACAATAAACTCTTTTTTCTTTCTAAAAGATAATATCTTATCTTGCAATTTAGCCGATAAGAAAGAGAGTAATTTATTCAATTTCTTCTCATCTGGACTTAAGATTTCTTCCCACTTATCCTCCGGCAGTAAAACCTCTTTTACTTTCTCCATGTCAAAGGAAAATCTTTCTTGCACATTCTTGGTAATAAAACCTCGCGTGCCGAAAACACGCGCCACCTTACTGGATTCCATAAACGCCAAGATATCCTCGCGTAGTTCTTTCAATCTTTTTTTATTTTTTTCTTCATCCTCTTTTATTTCAAAAAATTCAGTTATATCTTCGGCGATTTGTTCTTCACTCTTTGTCTCCGGTTTGTCTTTCTTATATTCATGAGACCACATAGGGCAGATCTTCTTATACCCACAATAATCGCACAAAGCTGAAGGGGAAGGGGGAAAATTGCTTTTCTCTTCTTTTTCTTTTATCTCTTTTATAACGGCCAAAATAAAACTCTTAGTCTTCTCTATATCTTCTTTTGGATTTTCTTTTTCTGCGGTTATCTTCTCATTATGTTTTAAAAAATATAATGACAATTTTATCTTTGAAGCGGGGAGACTAGGCCACCTATCTTGAAGCGCCATATGGTAAAGAGAGAGTTGTAAATTATCTTTAAGCATCTCGGCACTTGGCATCTTCTTACCGGTCTTATAGTCTATAATCTCATACTCATCTTTTTCCGGGTCTTTATCTATCCTATCTATGATACCGACGATGGTATGATCTTCGTCTTCTTCATCGTCATGCAAGATTACACTAAAGCGACTTTCAAGTTCCACGGCGTTAAACTTCCATGGCTGATTTTTCTTATAAAAATTTTTTATAATTTTTACCCCTTCTTCAAAATAAAGCTTCTCAAACTCTTCTTTCTTGTCAGGATTTGGCCACTCTATTGACTCAGACTTCTTATTCCACTTGTCAGTGAAGAAATCTATTACTTCATCAAGGGTAGGGTATAGAGGGCCACGTTCAAACATAAATTTAAGCGCTGAATGGACCAAAGAACCAAAAACAGCTTCTATGCGTTTAGGCGCGGAAATTTTATCAAGATTTTGATATTTATACTTAAGTGGACAAGTACGATAAGTATCTAAAGCTGAATAAGAAGTTCTCATAGAAAAGATTATATCATATATATAAATATATAAAATTAAAAACAAGGTCAGCACCAATAAAGCTTTGCTTTATGTTTTAGGGGAGTATAGGTAAGAAAAATATATTACGTCGCACAATATATCTTTTACGCGATTGATGTGCCTTTATTGAGCGAAGTCCACCATAGGGGCGTTTTGCATAAGAGTTGTTGGTTCACCTGCCTTAATCCTCTCCATATTATCCACAAAAGAAGTCCATAGCAGGGCTATAAATATATTATTCCAAAAATAAGTCACTGGATCAGAAAGATAATCAGACCAGACCATCTTTACCACATTCCAGATATAAGAGAAATTAGTCTGCACTTGTTCGCTCTCCACAATACCTCTTACGTCAATGTTTAAGATGCTTAATATAAGGACGACTATGATAAAGATAATTATTATTTTTATAAGCCCTCCTTGTTGTGACATTTTACTCTTCTTTAAAAACATATATTTATTATAAACATCCTTTATAAATAAGACAACGGGTTTAGATACCATTCACGAGGCGCCAATGGCAAAGTCATCTTAGTACCACAAACCTTACTGGTGATTGTCCCCACCTCCACAGCTTGAGTGGCATACACAGTGAAATGAAGATGCGGACCGGTCGTGTATCCGGTATCACCAGAATATCCTATAACCTGACCTACTGAGACCTCTTGCCCTTTTGAGACCTTTATCAAGGAAAGGTGCGCGTAAAGAGTAGTCAGATTATTAGGGTGTTCTATCAATATCCATCTACCATAAGATACACCAACGCATCCTATATCTGTGTCACCCACGCCGACAACCACCCCTTTCTCGGCGCTCTTCAATGGTGTGCCTATACTTGCCCCAAAATCAACTCCATTATGACCGCCACCATTATAAACTTGCGGATTTTTAGTCGCAAAAGGCGTGTTGCCAAAATACTGAGTTATTCTTACATTATCAATCGGCCATTTTAAGACACCAGGGCCAACAAGTGGCAATGATGTAGGGTCTATCTCTACTCTAAGTTTATCTTCAAAATCCTTTATCTCCTCTTCTAACGCTTCTTTCTGTTTCATCCTGTCTGAAAGTAATTGTTTATAATTTGATTCTTTATTCTTTGTCTGATCAAGTAAAGTGGTTTTTTTAGTCTTATTTATCGACACTAAAGAATTTTGGTCCTTATACTTCGCTTGCATGCCCTCCAGTTTCGCTTTATTTTCCTCTTTATCGTCTTTCTGCACCTCCAGTTCAATTTTGAACTCACCGAGCTTTTCAAGATTGATGCTCATTGTCTCTTGAAAATTTTCCAATCTTTCCAAGTCGCTAAAAAAATCAGAAAAATTATTATTTATAAGAACCATCTCTATCATCGACATAGACTCATCTTCGTTTAAGTTCTTTACAATCTCGGCGATGGCCTCCTTCCTTCTTTCGATATCTTTTCTTTTTTGCTCTATTTCAATTATAAGCTCATCTATACTAAGACTGGTCTCATCTATCTGACCTTCCGTATAACGAATATCGGCTTGAAGCTTCTTTTCTGTGACATTTAACTTCTTTATCTCGTTATCTAAAGTCTTTTTTTCTTTACCAAGGCTATTTATCTCCGCTTCATATTCATCAATCTCTTTTTGAATATCTTTTAATTTATTATTTCTATCTAAAATATTATTTTTAAGTTCGCCTACTGAAACAGCATCAGTTTGCGATACAAGAAAAATAGATGTTAAAAACAAAATTAATAATAATATAAAAAAATTTATTTTATATTTTTTCAATAGCATTTTTAATACGCTTAATAGATTCTTCTTTCCCTAATACTTCACTCATCATGAAGGGGTCCGGCGATTTCTGTTTGCCGGACAAGGCCACACGAAAAGGCCATAAGACGTTACCTCTCCCCTCTTTCTCGGCATAATCCCACACAAGACCCTTGATAATCTCTCTATTGAAAGCAGACTCTTTTATGTCGCACAATATATTTAAGATATATTCCAGATGAGACTTAGTCTTATCTATATCTTTCTCATCTTTCCAATTCAACATCTCTTTTTCATATTCTGGCACATGGAAAAAATAATCTATCGAATCAGCAATATCACTAAATTTCTCAATTCTCTCAGCCTCGATAGACACCACCTTTTTCCAAAGGTCATATTTTTCATCGGCCTCTTTTTTTAAATCATCGGGGAGGAAATCGATTAGAACTTCTGCCAGATGATCGATAGGCGCGTTTCTGATATATTGCTTATTTATCCAATTCAATTTCTCAATATTAAATATAGCTCCTTTTTTCTGAACTTTGTTTATGTCAAATTTCTTAACCAATTCATCAAGATAAAAGATCTCTTCATCAGTCCCCTCTCTTCCCTGAGGAGACCACCCCAAGAGAGCTAGAAAATTAATTAAAGCCCCTGAGATATACCCTTCTTCCTTGTATTTATTCACAGACACCACTCCGTGACGCTTGGATAATTTTGATTTATCCGGAGCAAGAATAAGTGGAATATGCGCGTATATTGGTCTAGGAGCGCCGATAGCTTCTTGAATAAGTATCTGTCTGGGAGTATTAGAGATACCATCGTCCCCACGGATTATATGTGTCACCCCCATATCAAAGTCGTCTACCGCTACCGCCAAGTGATAAAGCGGGCTCTCCATATCTCTTGCCACTACAAAATCCCCAAGCTCTGTAGTGTCAAACTCTATCTCACCTCTGATCAGATCATTAAACTTTATCTTTACATTAGGGTTTTTGAATCTTATAATCTCGCTCCTCTGACCTTCCTCCTTAGGCTCTTCTTTAGAGATGTAAGCGGTCCCCTCTTCTACCATCTTGCTGAGATATTTTTTATAGACATCCTTCCTCTCAGACTGACGATAAAATTCATCAAATTTTATCCCAAGCCAATCTAATCCATCTATTATATCTTTTTCATATTCCGGCTTGGATCTCTCTGTATCCGTGTCTTCTATCCTAAGAATCATTTTCCCTCCGTTCTGTTTTGTAAAAAGATAATTAAAGAGAGCCGTCCTGGCGCTTCCCAAATGCACCGGCCCGGTAGGGCTCGGTGCAAAACGAGTCACAATTTTTTGAGGCTGATTATTTTTTTTATCCATGATAAATCTTTATATTACTTTACATTATTAAGTATTATTTACCTAATCTACCTAATATAACTCCATTTTAACATAAATTTTTATATATAAGAAAGAATATAAAAATTTGCAAAGGTTAAACCTTTGCAGTATAATCAAATTATATGAAACCAAAGAATTTCTCTACAGGAAATTATTATCATATTTATACTAGAGGTACGGAAAAACGAAAAATTTTTATTGATAAGCAGGATTACCAAAGATTTTTAATTTTACTTCATTTATGTAACAATTCCGAACCTGTTGATATAAGAGCTCTTTTCCGCAAAGGTTTAACCTTTGCGGAAATAATGAATATTAAAAAAGAAGCCCCGTTAGTAGATATCGGCGCTTATTGTTTGATGACAAACCACATTCATCTATTAATAAAATCTAAAGACGCAGACGGAATACCTCGTTTTATGCAAAAATTATGTACAGCTTATACAATGTATTTTAATAAAAAATATAAAAGAACGGGTCGACTTTTTGAATCAACATTTAAGTCAAATTTTATTGATAGTGATGAATATTTAAAGTATATGTTTGCTTATATACATTTGAATCCTATCAAATTGATTGACCTGCATTGGAAAGAAAAAGGGGTAAAAAATTTAGAGGAAGCCAAAAAATTTCTGAATAATTATCTTTGGTCAAGTTATTCATCATATATAGACAACCAAAATAACTCTATATTAGATAAAAGAGAGTTTCCTCGCTATTTTAACACTAAAAAAGAGTTTGATGATTTCATAGATGACTGGTTATTGTTTGCGAAGGTTTAACCTTTGCGAATTAGGCGTGTTCTAAGGCGATATTTATTATTTCTCTGGCAATCTGATGTCCGGCGTTGGGCTTATAAAATTGATTGGCCTTAATACGGACTTCTTCTAGTTGCTCTTTTTGCGATAAAATCCTATCTATCTCTGAAAGAAGTATGTGCGGTGAAAGATTTCTTTCTTCAATCACTTCTGAAGCGCCCGTCCTTGCAAAAGCATAAGCATTTTCTCTCTGATGGTCTTGTGCTGAGCCAGTAAGTGGTATAAGGATGCTCGGCTTACCCCAAGAGGCAATCTCAAATATGGCCGACGATCCAGCCCTTGAGATGATTATATCTGAGGCGGCGGCGGACATCTTCATGGCAGATTCGTTTAAAAATCCGAAAACACGATACCTGTTTTTAAATGGCGAATTCTCTAAGGCGACTGCCACTCTCCCTTCAGTTTCTTTAAAATTAATCTTTCCACACTGATGGATAACCTGATATTTAGAAGACAGTTCACTTGCCATATCAACGACGATATTATTTATCTTTTGTGAACCCTGCGAACCACCCAAGATAAATACAACGGGCACGCTCTTATCAAGTTGAAGGAATTCACTAAATCCTTCTTTAGGTAGACGAATTAAACTCTCTCTAACCGGATTCCCAACAACAGCTATTTTATTTCTTGTTTTCTCCGGAAAGTGGTTTATTGATTCAGGAAATGATACGGCTATCCTTTTAGCAAATTTTGAAGCCCATTTGTTCACTCTCCCGGGGACAACATCGGACTCGTGAATAACAACAGGTATTCTGAAAAATCTCGCCGCAAAAATCACAGGAAAACTGGCATAACCTCCTTTACCAAACACTACATCGGGAAATTCAGTATAAATAACAAATAATGTCCTAATTGTGCCTAAAATGATTTTTATAGCATCTGTTATGTTCAGAAATGAAAAATAACGACGAATCTTTCCCGATGTTATCTTTCTAAACTTAATCTCCTTCTCATCAAGCATTCTTTTATCATAAGGAGCATCAGACATATAAATAAGCTTAGTATTAATAAGCTTCTCCTCGTCTATTATATTGTTTAATTCCTCGGCAACGGCAATGAGCGGATAAAAATGACCACCAGTCCCGCCACCAGTAAGAACAATCTTCATATCCTATATAATACCCTATTTTTAATATTTAAAAAAGTGACTCAACGAGAGACTAGTGAGAAGAATGCTTTGAGATATTGAGTAAGATACCGACCTCTATCATCGCAAATATAAAAGCCGAAGAGCCTTGAGATATAAAGATGAGCGGTAGTCCGGTGAGAGGAAGGATGCCTATCATCGCCCCTATATTCACAAAAGACTGGCCGACTATAAGGATTATAATTCCGACTGCCAATAACTTACCAAAGACATCCGGCGCTCGCGAAGCTATCAATAATCCTCTGTATAAGAAGAATAGAAATCCACCTATCAAGATAACTGATCCTAAAAATCCAAATTCCTCAGCCGTAACGGAAAAGATTGAATCACCAATAGGCTCGGGAAGATACTTAAACTTCTGAATACTCATTCCAAACCCTCTCCCGTAGAGCCCTCCGGAACCTATAGCGATAAGAGACTGTTTTAACTGATAGCCAATCCCTTGAATATCACTAGAAATCCCTAAATATACCAACATCCTATTCATCAAATACGGTTTTGCAAAGACAAGCCCGGCAAAAGACGCAAGTCCAACAGAAAAAAAGAGAATAACCTGTTTTATCCCCGCCCCACCTATATAGAAAATGGCGACACTGGAGATGATAATAACAAGAAGTGTCCCTATATCTGGTTCAGATATTAAAAGAAGTCCTACAGCCACAACCATCAAGAGAAATGGCAATAATCCTGATTTTATAGAAGTAATTTCCTTCTTGTGATTAGAAAGCCAAGATGAAAGATATATGATAAAGCCAAGTTTTAAAAATTCCGAAGGCTGAAACGAAGTAAAGCCAAGATCAATCCATCTCTTTGCGCCACCATGCTTAAAACCAAGTTGAGGAACAAAAACCAGAAGCGATAGAAAAAACGAGAACACAAAGATAAAAACAGCAAACCTTTTCCAGTTTCTATAATCTATCTTATAAGCCAGTAGAAGCGATCCTCCCCCGACTATAAAGCCGACAATAAATTGCTTAATAAGAATTTTATAAAAAGAGGCGCCGTCTCTTGAGATAAGCCCCATAGCCGACGAAGAAAAAATAAGAAATCCGCCTAAAACTAAGAATAAAAAAGAAGCCAAAAAAATTTTGTCATATTTTTTTCGTGTCATAAAAAAGACGTAATTATCTATACCTTAACACCCTTCCGGCCATTTCAAAAGCGGACTTGCCGTTTACAAACACACGCTCTATGCCAAGTGGCAGGCGATAAGGCGCGTCGTAAGTAGATTGGTCTTCTATTGTATTCGGATCAAATATGACAACATCAGCGTAATTCCCTTTAGCGATAACTCCTCTGTCCTTTAGACCTAAGGTCTTAGCTGGCAGAGCCGTCATCTTATATATAGCTTGCTCCCAACTGATAATTCCCTTTTTGGCAAAATCGTTTAAGAATCGAGGGAAGGCGCCGAAAGATCGCGGATGAGCAAGGTCCTTCATTATCTCTGAAGTATTACTTGAAACATCATAACCAACTCCATCTGAAGCCACCATTGAATACTCTTCTTTTACCAAATCCTCTATGTTTTTTTCACTTATCACCTCGCTAAATATAGATACATTAAGATTATTAACTTCCAACAAATTTAATACTATCTCTTCCCCGCTTAAACCGGATTCTTCAGATAATACCTCTATCGTCTTACCGACACTTGAAAAGTCGTGAAGAGTTGAGGCGATTGTTATCCTGTCATAATGCAAGGTAAGACTTTTCAAATAAGTAAGCAGATCTTTCCTTTCGTTTGAATCATGACTTCTCAACGTTTTTAAGATTTTCTCTCTCCCCTCTTTTTTAATCCATGCCGGCAAGAAATCAAACAAGCTTGACCCCGTGCGAGTATAAGGGAAAAAATCGCACATTATATCCACACCATCTTCTCTGGCGATTCTTATCATCTCAAGACTCTGTGGCCATACACTCCAGGCACTCCTGCCCAGCGCCTTAAAATGAGAAATTTGCGTCCTCGCTTCTGAGTTCCTCGCCAAATGAAGGACATTTGAAAGAGAAGGAAGGATATTTTTTCCCTCATCTTCCAAATGATGTTTTACTAAAGCACCTCGGTCCTTTACCTCTTTTAATAAATCTATAAGATTATCGTCTCCCAGATTATTAATACTCTCCGCGCTTAATGATGTAGACAAGCCGAAGGCACCCTCTTTGATAGAATTTTTCAACAATAATTTTAATTGCTTTAATATATCGTCGTTAATTTTTTCCAAATTTCCCGCTATAGATTTATATAAAGTATCAAAACCGACTAAAGTGCAAAAATTAACCCCCAGCCTGTGTTGGTCAAGCTCGCTTAACATCTCTTCTACTGTCCGCCAATTAATATTAATCTTTGATGTGTCTGTCCACTTGGCCAAGCTTTCTGTCGCCTCTTTAGATAAAAGAGGCGCGAGGGACGAACCGCAATTACCACCGACAATAGTTGTCACCCCTTGGCGGAAAAAACTTTCCTGCCTCGGCGAGGAAAAAAGAGTAAAATGAGTATCTGAATGAGCTGTCGTATCTATGAAGCCTGGACAGACATATTTACCCTCGGCGTTTATAATCTCATCAGCTGAAGCGCCGGCTAGGTTGCCTATCTTTTTTATTTCATCACCCGAAATACCGACATCCGCCTTAACCCCGGCCCCCCCCTTACCGTCAAAGACGGTGCCATTTTTTATCAAGATAGAATAGTGAGCCATTTTTTTTATTATAACTATTAATTTATTTTCCGGCTAGTGCTATTATCATTCCAATTATAGCAAATATAATACTTATAATCCAAAATCTCATTGTCACTTTATATGAGGGCCAGCCCAACGCCTCAAAATGATGATGAATAGGGGCGACTAAGAAGACCTTTTTGCCATTCCTGAGCTTTTTTGAAGTAATCTGGATGATGACCGAACCGGAGGCCACAAAAAGGGGTAAAGCGATTATAGGTAAAACAACTACTGATTTAGTTAAGAAAGCGACTACGGTAAGAGTGGTCGTAAGCCCTAAGATACCCGTCTCCGTCATATAGAAACGCGCCGGCGGTATATTAAACCAGAGAAAGGCCAGTATACCGCCTGCCACCACGGCACAGAAAACCGCTAAGTCTATCTGGTTCTGGAAGAAGGCTATCCCCGCGTAAGCAGAGAAGATTGTCGCAAAAATTCCGCCTGAGAGACCGTCTATGCCGTCTATCACTCCTCCGGAAAAAAGAGCAAGCATCGTAATCATAAAGAGTGGGATAAACAGAAGTCCTAGTGAGACCTCACCGTAAAAAGGGATGAGAATACTTGATATGCCGAGCTTCACAAAGAACCACCAAGCGCCTATCGCACCTATCGCTAAGACCATTATTATCCTTTCGGATAATTTAAGACCGCCGGCGATATATTTCCCTTTCCCATAGATAACTAAAAGGTCATCTACCAACCCCACCATAGACCCGGCAAGAAGAGTAAAGAGAGGAAGCCATGTCTGAGACCGACTTAAGAAATCAAGCTTCTCGGCTAGTGGATTTGAGAATATGACCGACAATAATCGAAAAATGATTATGACAATAAGAGTGCTACTCCAGATCAAAATACCACCCATTCTAGGTGTGCCAACCTCCTTCTCCTTATGAAGATTGTTAAAAATGGGTGTTCCCCCTCCACCGAGACCATTGGTTCGCGCTTTTTTCTTCCACATCTTGTGTTTATACAGATAATGGGTTAGAAGTGGAGTAAGGAAAATACCTATGAAAAAAGCCACTGTAGCTGGCACGAAAACTTTAAAGACGTCTATAATCATTAGATTAGATTATACCACTTTTTCTAAAATATTCAAAAATGGGGATAAGAAAATAAAAAAAACCCTACCTGTTAGACATTCAATGTCTAACAGGTAGGGTTTTAGGAGGGTGTTTCTTGAACTTTGAACTATAGGGGTCTGAAGGATCCGGACCCTAATTTTTTAATCTCCGAAACGGTGACTAAGGAAAGGAAGTATTTCCCTTTCTCGTCTCTCTGGTCTTCGGAGGTCACGACTGACCCCCCGTTTAATCCAGCTTTTTGAGCCAGCTGGATTTCCCCTATCGTGTTGTAGACTAGGACTTGCTTTATACTGCCGTCCACGTCTACAATGACGACCCTTTTAGCCTTCACATTAGCAAGTGCCGGAGGACCATCCTTCACCTTGGAGATATTCTCCTTCTCTATCCTACCGCCTTTACCTTTTTTAACGGCAAAGGCTTCCATTGCCGGCCCGCACTCTTTCGTCTCCTTGTTATAACTTTCGACAAGGATGACATACACTCCCGAGTGTAGGCACTGCCACTCTTCTCCCACCACCGGTCGTCCAAACCTGCCGGCACCGGTTTCGGTATAGGCAGAGATGGCGATGCGGGACATTATCTCGTCCCTTCTTTCTTCCTTAAGGCGACTCTTTTCGAGTCTTTCATTATTTTCTTTCTCTCTCTGCTTTGCAGAGAGATAAGCCGAGGCCTTCTCTTCGTTAGGAGAAAGTTTGGCCACCGCGCCTATCTCTTTTGCAACGCGACGTTTGAGAAGAATCGCCTTCCGTATATCCATCGCGGTGACCATCTCTCCTCCGATGGTCTTTAAGTCAAACAAGCAATCAAGAGGGACAACCCCCTCCAGCTGATTGCCGTAAGAAATAAAACAAAGGACGACTTCATCGCCGACCTCTGTGACAGTGCAGATACCATTGTATCCGGCCTTTTTGAAGTGCCAGATTTCCCGGTCATCTGCCCTTATGCTCCCGGCGAGGAACTTCCCTTCCTCCGCCTTGAGAGATCTTATCAGGTCAATGGCGTATTTTACCCCCTTGATCTCGACGAGACCAAGTGCCACCTCATGGGAAGCATTTT
>PFDM01000010.1:16344-23524 GCA_002772825.1 Parcubacteria group bacterium CG10_big_fil_rev_8_21_14_0_10_38_31
ATTATATCTATTTATACCCTTTTGTCAAGCACTCTTCTTAAATTCTAACTTGAATTGCAACACTCGGTGTTGCACATTTTTATAGTTATTTAAGGCTTATATAAGTAGCCTCCATTAGCTTCTTCATGTCTTCAAACCTCCCTTCCTGAGAGGAGCCAAGCACCACCGCTACCACAGGGTGCATAAAACCAGCATCAAAAACAACGGCTAAGTTGCCTCCCGCCAAGTCGGTGTATCCTGTCTTAGAAGCGAGGATACCAGAAACAGAAGCGGTCAAAATATTACTATTTACGATATTGTGTCTTACTTCTTTAGAACTAACAGTAAGTGTCGGATACTGTGTCGCCTCCAAAACCTTTGGATTAGTTTTCAACACATAGGTAAAGAGCTTGGCCACATCTTGAGCTGAGCCATAAGCACCCGGGATATAACTGTTTAGGTCAAGCCCTGTCTCATTAAGAAAATATGTTTGCTCTAAGCCAATCTCGTTTGCCATTTCATTCATCTTGTTTATAAAATTCTCTTTGTCCCCTCCGAAAGAAAATGCACTCACAGCCGAAGCGACAGCTAAGGCGCCGTCATTTGAAGACTTAACAACAGTGAAGTCTAAGATATCAGAAAGCTTCCATCTCTCACCGACAAGTAAATTATCATCCCCTTCCCCACCTATCGCTTCTCCGTCTATCTCCACAATAGCACCTGGGATTACTTCATTTAAAGCAACTAAAGCCGTCATCACCTTCACAAGAGAAGCCAGGGGAAGTTGAGTATTCTTATTAAATTCAAAGATTGGCTCACCTTTTACAATGTCAAAGACATAGACCGCTTTCGCTTCAAGATTAAGCCCGACAAACGGATCTTTCCTTTCTATACGATAGGCATCACCATCGCTTACCTTACGGACAGGCAAAAGGAAAAACAAAGTAACAAAAACAAGCACGATTACAACAATGCCGATTATTATTTTATGAATTCGTTTCATTTATATTTAAACTTATATTATTACTGCCCTCTTCTTTGACATAATCCGGGCTACCAACCGTATTATCTGTATGATTATTCTCAACCTCTTCTACTGTGCTTACCAAATCCTCTTCTTTGGCAACACTGGCCAGATCTTCCTCAAGTTCTTTAAACGTCTCGTCCATCTTCTTCTCCACCTCATGCATACCGATGACAGATTCTTCCATTTTCTCATTAAACTCTCTATACTCCGGCAAGTCATCTACCTTCCCTACACCAAGAAACTGCAAAAGCTCAAAACTCGGCCGATACAAAAAGGCTCGCCTGTCACTGGGGTTACTCACTCTCTCAATAAGCCCTCTTATCAAGAGGTTACGTAGTATAAAGCCGGAATTAACTCCTCTTATATAATCTATCTCCGCTTTTATAATCGGACCTTTATAGGCGATGATAGCAAGCGTCTCCACAGCCGCCGGAGAGAGCTTGGAGTCATATTCTTCTTTTGCCATCTCTCTTACCACATCACTCGCCTCAGGCGCCGTAGAAAGCATCACTAAATCATCTTTCCTCAAGAGTCTGATGCCTCGCCCGAGCGACTTTAGATTCTCCGTCAACTTCACAACCGCTTCTCCCACTTCAGCTTCTGCCACTTTCAAAAGGTTCGCCAAGCTCTTAATGCTCTGCGGTTCCCCCTTCATGAAAAGTATCGCTTCAATTTTATTTTCCAAATTCATAATGTCTTATTATATTAAATTTACAATTAATATTTTTATCCTAAAATTATAACATTTTATAACTTTAACTTATCATACACCCTACACCTTCACAATATCAATATTCCCAAAATTATGCTCCTGTTCCACCAGCACCAACCCCCTCTTCACCAGCTCAAGCACCGCTAGGAAATTCACTATCACCTCGCCTTTCTCTTGCCCCTCTCTATTAAAATCATAAAAGCTCATCTTTATCCCCGCTTCTATTCTCCCCACAATATCTTTTATCTTCTCTTCCAAGCTAATAACTTTCTTTATCGCCGCCTCGGGGATTATCTCTTTAATAGGCAAGCTCACTAAGACTCTCTTCATCGCCTCAAACAGAGTTATCGTCTCCACACCCACGGGCTCTATAAATTCCGGCAAGATACCGGAGAACGGCTCCCTTCCACAGAGAACTTCTTTTCCAAACTTATCTTTGAGATGCTGACCCAACTCTTTCATCCTTCGATAGACGACAAGTCTCTCCTCAAGGTCACTGATGCTCTCCTCTTCCTCTTCAGTCAACTTCAAGCTCGGTAGAAGAGAGCGCGACTTCAAGAGCATAAGAGTGGAAGCCACAGCCAAGAAGCCGACCGCCTCATTTATAGGGAAATCTTTTAGATTCTTGATATACTCAAGGTATTTATCGGCAACATCAGTAAGCGAGACTTCGTTTATAGATAGTTTATCAGCTTCAATAAGCTCAAGCAAAAGCTCAAAAGGACCCTCAAACTCCCCTGATTTTACTTTATAAGGTTGCCCTATGGGCTTCTCTGTATTTTCGTCCATACGCCTTAAATAATACCATTTTCAGCTAAATTTACCAGTATTTTTCAACGGCTAAATAGACCTTAGCCGTTGCTTTTTCCGCAAGGTCTCACCTTGCGGAAAACGTATTATTCAGAAAGAAGATTATCAATCCTGTTTAGGTCCCGAGGGAAAAGAGTTGCCTCCTTCACATTCGCCAAATTAAGCAACTTAGCCGTAAGCCTCTCTAGTCCCATACCGAAACCGCCGTGTGGAGGCATACCGTATTTAAAAGCTTGCAGATAAAAACTAAATTTATTAGGATCTAAACCTTTGTTTTTTATAGAAGCGACCAATTTATCATACTCGTGGATACGCTGTCCTCCGGTGGTAACTTCAATTCCTTTGAAGAGTAGGTCAAAGCCATTTGCATAGCCCGGGTCTTTCTCATCTTCATATGTATACATCGGTCTTTTTGACAGGGGGAAATGCGTTATGAATATGAAGTCAGAGTTATGTTCTCTTTTCGCATATTCGGCAATCCACCTCTCATGTTGAGGCTCCAAGTCCGGTTCATTTGCGCAATCCACTCCGTGCTCTTTCTTTATTATCTCTTGTGCTTCCCTTAGCTTAAGAGCGGGGATTTTCTCTGGCACTTTAGGGACTTCTGCACCCAAAAGTTTAAATTCTTCACTGCTATTTTTCTTGAGCTCATCAAAAACATACGCAAGCATTCTTGTCTCCATTTCCATTATTTCCGTATGGTCTTTTATAAAACCCATTTCCATATCCAGACTCGTGTACTCGTTTAAATGTCGTGTGGTGCTATGTTTCTCCGCCCTATAGACATTGCCTGTGGCAAACACTTTCTCAAAGACGCCCACCATTATCTGTTTGTAAAACTGCGGGCTCTGCGCCAAATGAGCCGTATGCCCAAAGTAATCAAAGCTGAAAGAATTAGCTCCGCCTTCGGCGTCTTCCCCTATGATCTTAGGCACCTGAATCTCCACAAAATTCTCTCTCAAAAAGAAATCTCTGAAAGATTTTATTATATTAGACTGCACTTTGAAGACAGTTTTCTTCTTGTCATCGCGTAAAGTTAAAGGAAGATGGTTTAAGTACGTATCAAGGTTTACTTCACTCCCCTTTTCAAATGGCAGTTCCTCCGCCCTTGATAAAACTTTAATATCCAAAACCTCTATCTCTACCGCCCCTAGCGGTTGGTCTTTGTTTACCATCTTCTCCGGCCTTTTGTTTACAATCCCTTCCACTTCAACCACCCACTCTGGACGAACTTCGCCTCCCGCCTTATGCGCCTCTTCGTGGTTTGGTAATACCACCATCTGCACTATACCTGAAGCGTCACGAAGGTCTATGAATATAAGCTTGCCGTGGTCGCGCCTTATATCCACCCAACCGGAAAGGATGACCGTCTCCCCCACTTTATCCTTAATATCTTTAATTAATGTTCGTTGTTGCATAGACTTGATTTTACCATAAACAGAGGAAAATTAAAGCTTAGTTATCCCAATGGACGATTGCCATAATTTTCTATAGCGTTTATAATTTTTATAAGCATTTCACGCTAGATTAACGTCAATTGCTTATAATTTAACAAAAACCAGGTCGAAAGTCATAATTTTTACTAATTTTTAGCAATAACAATATATATTATGTTTGGAATAGAAAAATTTTTCAGTGGGAACAAAGAAGAAAAGCCTGAGGAGGTAACAAATGAAGCAGAAGAAGTATCTGCCGGAGAAATGACAGAAGAAACACCTAAAGAAGAAAAGTTACCAGCTTCTCTTGAATACCAAAAGGAAGTTGAACTTATGAAATCTCGCGAAGTAAATCCAGACGGAACCCTAAGAGTAGAAGCAGACGAAAAGATTGATAAAGCCGCCTAGCGCACAGATGTGCAGAAATAATCTTTCTAAAAATACCCCGATTAAAATCGGGGTATTTTTAATAAATTACTAACTATGCAAGCTATGCAAGCCTACTTGGAATTCATAAAGTTTTCTGTATACTCCGTTTTTCTTTTTCAGAAGTTCTTCGTGCTTACCACTCTCAGCAATCTTCCCATTCTCAAAAACAATAATCTTATCCGCCTTCCTTACTGTGCTTAAGCGGTGCGCGATAATGAAAGTCGTCTTCCCTTTCATCAGCCTCTCTAGAGACCCTTGAATTATTTTCTCTGACTTAGCGTCAAGTGCGGAGGTCGGTTCATCCAGTATCAAAATCTTAGGATTACGCAATATCGCCCGAGCGATAGCTATTCTTTGCTTCTGCCCTACGGAAAGCTTCACTCCGCGCTCACCCACAACCTGTTCCCATTTCTTAGGGAATTTTTCTATAAAGTTAGTGCAATGTGCATCTTCTGCCGCCTGCTTCACATCTTTAAAAGAAGCGCCGAAACTGCCATATTTTATATTTGTTTTTATCGCGTCATTGAAGAGGACTACTTCTTGAGGCACCACGCTTATCTTAGAGCGGAGAAATTTTAAGTTAAATTGCTTTACATTGTGTCCGTCAACCAAAACTTTCCCTTTATCTGCGAAATAATATCCGGAGATAAGGTCTATTAAAGTGCTTTTACCCACTCCTGATTCACCGACAAGCGCTATTACCTCCCCGGGTTTTACTTTAATATTTATATTATTAAGAACATACTTCCCTTTCTTGTCATATGAGAAGCAGACATCCTTAAACTCAATCTCCCCCTTTATATCACTAAGGATTACCGCATTCTCAGGTTCATAATTTTCAATAGCAGTAGATAGTATCTTCTCACCGCGCTCAACAGCAACCATGCCATTTTGAATCGTCTGCCAATTCCTCCCGAGAACGACAAAAGGTCCAAAGAGCACCATAGCGTAGCCATTAAACATTACCAATTCACCGATAGTCATTTTTCCTTCCTGGATAAATATAATAGACAACGAGAAGATAGCCAACTGAGTCAGCATTATAACTAATCGCTGATAAAAACTAAGACCTTGCCAAATGTAGAAAATTTTTATCCAAATCCCCATCGCCTTTATTTTGAAATTATTATATATCTTTCTTTGTTCATACTTTTCAGATACCGCTTGCTTCACCGTCTGGGTATTAAAAATAGCGTCGTAAGCATCGCCATACGCGTTTCCATAGGCACGATGCCCCTTTCTCTGAAGCTTCGCAAGGGGGCGCACAACATATAAAAGGATAATGATATAGATAATCAAACCAGCCAACATGACTAAAGCCAAAGTCAGATTAATGAAAAATGCTATCGCCAAAGCGACAAAAATGCTTAGAAACTGAGGTGCTAAATATATAACGACGTTATTAGAAATTGTCTCAAGAGAATTGGCTGCTTTATTTATCCTATCGCCAATCTCCCCCATTTTGTTTGTTTTATGAAAAGACAAAGGAAGATCAATAAGATGACTAAATCCTTTTGCCATATAACTGGTAAAAATATCTTCTCCCAACATGACACTCTTTAGATTGCTTCTCCAGTCAACAATATTAGCTACAAGTTGGGCTACCCCCCATACAAACACGAAGAAAATCCATAAAGGCATCTCTAGTGGCATACCTACAAAAATTTTTCCCGGATCAAGTATCGCGTCAAAAAGTCTCCCCACTAAGTAAGGCACAGCTCCATTTGCCAAAGCGGAAATAATACCAAGCACAGAAAGCAAGACTACATCATTCTTATACTCAGCTAAATAACGTAAAATTATTATAAACCCTGCGTAGAATTTTTTATTATTTTTAATTTGTTTTTTATTTTTTTCCACAACAAAATAATTATATCATAAACTTAACTAGAGATTAAACAGACTGGAGCTCGAGCACCACACCAAAGTCATCATCTTTTGAGAGTCTGTTTATCTTTTCATAACCGCATTTTTCGCATCTGTGAAGGACTCGCCACTGCCCGCTTTTCTGCTCCGCAGAAATGGGCTTCATCATCCCTCCGCAATCCGCTTCCCTGTCGCCCGGGTTTATGTCCACGTGTTTACTCCACAAGCACCTAGGGCAATGGTTGGTGTAGCCGTTGCCGGAGACTTCCTCCCCGCAATGCTCACACACAAAATCCTCAATATTCCGCTGAAATTTCTTAGTCATTAAAGTAATAATAACATAAAAGAAAAGACCCGTTGATATTATCGCGGGGTCTTTAGTTCTTAGGATTAAACTTTGCACAATAAAGTTATTTAAGACCTTTCTTGTATTCTCTCCAGAGAGATCGCCACCCCTCCTTAAAAACGCCGAGGAGTACCTCATCATAGTAACGACCATTCACAAACTTTTGCCTCTTCAACACTCCCTCCACTTCATACCCGCACTTGAGGCTGTAAGCGATACTCCTCTTATTAAAGCTAAATACGGACGAAGAAATCTTTCGGAGGTTTAGAGTATTAAACGCGTAATTCAGAAATATCATTTTCGCGTCTGTGCCATACCCCTTGCCCCAGCAATCTTTCTCTCCTATCATAGCGCCTGTTGTGGCTGTCCTGTCTTTCCACTTGATGTTATGCATCCCCATCGAGCCGATATGTCTTCCCTCTAGAGTCTCCATGGCGAGGATTATGTCCTCGTTTTTAGACATCCTATCAATCCACTCCGCTTCAGCTTCTTTTGTCATCGGCAGATAACCTTCCACATACTTATTTACTTCAGGGTCATTGATCCACCGATAGATTGAATCCAAGTCAGTCTCT
>PFDM01000010.1:23557-23889 GCA_002772825.1 Parcubacteria group bacterium CG10_big_fil_rev_8_21_14_0_10_38_31
TTTTCTCTTTTGTCTTTTCCATTTCCTTTTCTCCTCTCTTAGATTGTTAACGAACCATTTTTACTAGATAAAACCCCGGCTTTTATCTAGCCGGGGTTTTTCTAATTCTTCAAATAAATTTTATTTTATATAAGAGGATTAAAACTATCACGGCTAGATAAAAACTGTCCATCATCATGTGACGCGACAAACGAACCGCAGGTCATTGCGATTCTCAAGTTTTTATTCAATTTATAATAATTCCTATCCATATTTTTATACTAATACATACCTAAAATAGTGTCAAACTTCCTATAATTATATAGAATTATAGGAATGTTAGACATCGTGGG
>PFDM01000035.1:0-574 GCA_002772825.1 Parcubacteria group bacterium CG10_big_fil_rev_8_21_14_0_10_38_31
GCCCTCTTACCAATGTGCCACTTATCCCTATCGCGGTGGCTCTCTGGGGAGTATTCCCTACTATGATAATCCTCTTTGTAGGGTGGCTTATTGGAGATATCATAGCATATTATATAGGGAGATATATCGGTGGCCCATTGTTTCGTTATATTATTTCCGCAAAGCGTTTTGATAAATGGGTTGGGGAGATACAAAGACATACCCGTTTCTATATGTTACTTTTGCTTCGTGTCGCATTGCCAGCTGAACTTGGTTATGCGTTTGGCATCATGCGTTACCCCTTTTTTAAATATATGCTCATCACATTTCTAGCCGAGATTCCATTTGTCCTTATCACCACCTATGCCAGCGAGGCGATACTAGAAGGTAACCGCTTGGAGTTTTTCAGTCTTGTGGCGATATTGATAGTTATCTTTTGGGGTGCAATGCACATCATAAAAAAAGAAAAAACTCGATAAAAATAAACTAACCTCGTCATCAATAAATGTGGATAAGAAGATATATAATATCTATCAATAATTTGTTATAATTTAGCCATGAAATTAAAAGTTAAATATTATATATCATAAGATGA
>PFDM01000035.1:593-3584 GCA_002772825.1 Parcubacteria group bacterium CG10_big_fil_rev_8_21_14_0_10_38_31
GAAAAATTTCTCGTGACGAACTCTCGCTTATTAAAAAGGCACAAACCGTCGTATGGGCCGGGATCATACTTTATGCATTTGGAGGACTCGGCCTTTTTACCCTTGCTTATGAATCTATGCTTCAGGTTGAGGTATTCTACGCAAGTATGATTATTGCGGGCATACTTATCGTCAATTCGTTTATTTTTCATTTTCACCACATACCGGCACTTGAGGAACATACCAAAAAGACAACTAAGAAATCCTTCCCTTACACTTCATATATTATCGTAAGTGAGGCCGTCTCTATCGTATCGTGGGTATTCCTTAATCTTCATCATTCCATGCACAAGTCAGACCTCGGATTCTTGTCCTTCATTGCGATATACGCTTTTGTGATTTTTGCAAGCATCTGTGGAATGCAATTCTTGTTTGAAAAAAAAATAAATAAAGAAGAGTCTGTTCTCCTTAAAAAAATTATTGTTATATCAGCAGTAATTGCCACTGCGCTGATCGCCGTAAGTATAATCTTCTTAGTCTCAAACCCGAAAATAAGCGGGGACGAAAAAACCGAAGAGCTTATTGAAGAAGAAGGGATAAATCTTCCTTTACACACCACTCAGGATATTTCCCTGCATAATAACGTAGAAGATTGTTGGGTCATTATTGACGATATGGTGTTTGACGCGACGACCGCCACAAGCATTTATCCGGAAATATATTCTTGTGGAAATAATGTAACGGATAAGTATCGCGAAGTCACCCCAGAGGGGATTAGTGAGAGAATGATGAAATACCATCTCGGCTTCGTCGGATACAACTCCGAAGAGGTAGCCCTCCATAATGAAAATAAGGACTGCTGGTTGATAATAGATGACGTAGTATTTGACGCAACAAAAGAATCTAAGCTTCACCCCGCTGCTTTTCATTGTGGGACGGATGCTTCTTTAAATTATCATAAAAATCACGGTAGTGGGATCAGCGACAAAATGACGCAATATAAAATCGGAAGATTAAATAACAGCATAGCCAACCTTAAGACAGAAGGGGCTACCGAAACAAAAGAAGAGCTAAAGCCCTACCGAGAATTATATGCGACGGTGGGATCTTGGGATCCTGAAAACCTCATGGCCATTGTTGAAAAAGATGCCGAGAAACTCCTTTTTATTGACGGTAGGAACCACACAGAAGTCGGACGTATTCATGATGTAGGATTTCAACCACATACATCGGTTTTCTCACCTGACGCCAAGTATATGTATATAATTGCTCGCAATGGCTGGTTGACAAAGATAGATTTAGAAACACTAAAGCCCGTAAAATCAATCAGTGTGGGAATAAATTCAAGAGGAACCGCGCTCACAGATAATGGTAGGTATTTAGCCATTGGCAATTATGAACCCGGAAACGTGGTAATCGTTGACCCCGACACGATGTCAATACTTAAAGTGATTCCTACTACGGGAAATCTCGACGGAAAAGAGATAGAATCTCGCGTCGGAGCGATGGTAGAATACGGAGACAAAATAATAGCCGCCTTAAAAGACCTAAACAGCGTCTGGGTGATAGACACGTCTAAGAGGGATTTTCCCGTGATAGAGAAACATTGGAATATCGGGAGTAATAAGGCCCCTCTTCACGATGCATTCCTAACACCTGATGGTAAGTTTTATATCGTGGCTTCTATGGGCTCAAACACGGTTTGGGTGATGGATACGAGCAACTGGAAAGCGGTCACCGAAGTGAAGACAGGTGTAACTCCCCATACTGGTCCGGGAGCAACCTGGGGAGATAATATATATGTCCCCGCGCTTGGCGAGGGCCTAATAACAGTGATTAACACAAAAACATGGACGCCGGTCAAATACATCAAAACTTCCGGACCAGGACTCTTCGTGCGAGCGTTTAATGAAGACCCAAGCTACCCTTATGTCTGGGCGGAAACAGCCTTTGGCGAACACCATGACGAAATTTATGTTATAGATGCTCGGACGAATGAAATTATCAAAACGATTATCCCTGTCAAAGGAGAGAGTTCGTGGCATCCGGAATTCACCAATGATGGTAAGTATGTATATATTGTGTCTCAGACGGCGGGCGAAGTGGAAGTCTATGATTCTTATACTTTCAATATCATAAAACGCATTAAAGCTAATACGCCTTCTGCGGTGTCTAATGTCGGCAATAGAGTCGAAGAACTAGGGTTATAGCTTAAAATCTCTAAAATACTTCTTCAAGATAGAGATGACATGCGGTTGTATTATTGTCCAATAATCCAGATATGGCACCACTAGGACAGATCTCTCGACCTTCAAGAAACCATAAAAGCCTTACGCCAATACACGGAATATCTGTCTTACATGTATAAAGGGGGCCTTGGTAATTACCTCCCCTACTTGTTATCATCTGAAAAGGATCTACAATTTCTATATATGGAGATAGTTTATTATTAAGTATTTCGTTAGATGGGACGGGATTTACAAAAATGCACTCTGCTGGAACTTTTGCAAGACAACTAACTCCAGGGTAAGGACTTGTATCACTACCGTCCATCGGGTCAGGATATTCACCATTTGCATCATAATACAGATAAAAAGCTTTAGCATACTCTTCTGCCATCTTGTTTCTATAAGTATTCCTTGCGTCCTTTCTTGCACTGTTTACACTGACAAAAATAACAGAAGAAAGAAGTCCAATTATTGATATCACGAAAAGAAGTTCAATTAGAGTGAACCCCTTACTTTGTTTTCTTAAAAATTTATGAATATCTGACATCTTCTATATTCTAAAATATACTTTCTTATAGTATACAAAAGAAAGATGCATTACCACCTTAATCATTGAAGAATCTTTACAAGGGCAAGCTCAAGTGGTAACTCAGGCAGATAACTACTGCCAAGAGAGTCATAAGAGCCAAGGAGGATATTGAGAGCTCTGGCGAGCACTTCCACCGAGACACTTTCGTCATCTCTATAATTTTCTAAAAATTTAAATTCACTTTCCCCTAGTATT
>PFDM01000035.1:3594-5768 GCA_002772825.1 Parcubacteria group bacterium CG10_big_fil_rev_8_21_14_0_10_38_31
GGACTAACTTCAAGAAGATTTTCACATCAAGACCGGCTTCCTTCACTTTCCTTATGGGTTCCATACCCTTTTCCATCTCTTTCTTCGCAATAGCTGTTATGAAATCTTCTATAAGCTCTTTCTGGGGCACGGCAAGAAATCCTCTTACTTCGGCTCCCTTAATCTCTTTATCTTTTGTGCCAGAGAGAATCTGGTCTAAGAGAGATTGCGCGTCACGAAAAGAACCATCCGAAAGAAGCGCTACCAGACCGGCGGATTCATCGTCTATCTTAAACCCCTCCTTCTTGGCGATATCTATAATAGACTTCTGAATTATACTTTCGGGCAGTTTACGAAATTGAAAGCTCTGACAACGAGAGATGATGGTCCCGGGCACTTTCTCAAGCTCTGTCGTAGCAAGGATAAAGATAGCATGAGCCGGTGGCTCTTCCAGGGTCTTCAGGAGGGCGTTAAAAGCCTCTTTAGTGAGCATATGCACCTCATCTATGATATACACTTTATACGGCGACTCAAGCGGAGAGAGTCGCACCGCCTCCCTAAGGGCTCTTATCTCGTCTATCCCCCTTGAAGAAGCGGCGTCTATCTCAATAATGTCGTTGGCTGAAGCGCCAACTTCACTAGAGAGGATACGCGCCACACTTGTCTTACCCGAACCTCTCGGTCCGGCAAAAAGATAAGCGTGAGAGATACGCTTAAGCTTCACCGCGTTTTGCAAGACATTCACAATATGATCCTGACCAAGAACTTCAGCGAATTTCTTGGGCCTATATTTCCTATATAAAACTACGCTTTCCATTAGCTAATAGTATAGCTTAAACTTCGCTTATTTTCAAAAAAAACCCGCTGTCTTTTAGACAGCGGGGGTTTGTGTACTTATTACTTATTAGATTTTGGATAAAGCCTCGGTAAGCTCTTTAGACACTTGCTCATATAGTGTCTTAAGAACGCTTGCTGGAGCGCCATCACGGAAAGGCTGTTTGTCGTAGTGGACATTATCTTTCATAAGTATCCACTCGTCAGGAGTGAGAACATCACTCCAGACGATAAGCCCCTTTTTATAACCTTCTTTTACCCTACCGAACTCTATCTTAAAGTTGTAGAGTTTATAGCCCCTCCTGTGCCAGAACCACTCAAGAAAAATAAATATGTTATTGGCCTGCCTTATCACCTCTTCAACCTCTTCTCTGTTTAAGTAAGGATCAATCTCAGCCCCAAAAAAATCCGTATCTATGGGTTTCTTTGAGTCATAGAGATACCACATTTTATCACTATGGAAATCGATATACGGATCATGACATGAGTCATCTTTAAGAAAAAGTTCCACGACGGGAACATCAAAATCAACGCCGTCTTCTACTCCAGGGTTTCTCTTTATATAGCTCCCACTTGCCACTCTCCGCACAACCACTTCCAACGGAATCTTATCGCATTCTAGAGCATAAAAGCTATCTCCAGAAGCCCTATCCAAAAAATGTGACTCCATGCCATAGCATTTAAGAAGCCAGAAGATATCGCAGGCTATCTGGTTAGAAAGTTTGCCTTTATCGGGGAAACTATCTTTTTGTTCTCCGTCTAAGGCTGTCACATCATCCTTATTGAAAATCTCTACCATGCCAGGAAGCCATGTAGAGAAGACGGCTTTAGTCTTACCTATACAAATTGCCCCTTCCATGCGGAGATTTATCTCATCCATTTTACACCTCCATTTTATGGTTATTCGGTTATCAAATTTATAACGAACTAAAACTACAGATAGTCTAATGAGAATTTTCCTTCTTTGCAAGGGTTAACCAAAACACTATTTCTTAAACACCAAGAATTTAAAAGCGTAGAAATTCCAAGTCATAGAGGCAACAGTGGCGAAAACTTTCGCCGTATTCTCGAGCAATGGGCCATTTATGCCCCCAGGTAGACGGGCAAAAGTTGTGATGACATAGACGACGAGAGTATTTATAAGAAGTCCGATAAAACCGCAAGTGGCAAAATAAATAAATTCCCTCATATGGGCTTTCTCCTTTGAACCAAAAGTCCAATACTTATTCCAAAAATATCCGTTAGTGGTAGAAAAGATTGCCGCGACCGAATTTAACCCTATTATGTAGAAGCCCGAGTAAATACCCGTGAGAAAACTCAACAAGTTTAATATTCCGAAATCTATTATCGTGTTTAGAAAA
>PFDM01000035.1:5832-6548 GCA_002772825.1 Parcubacteria group bacterium CG10_big_fil_rev_8_21_14_0_10_38_31
ATAAGCCTGACCTAAAGTAGCCATAATTAAAAGTCCCACAATAATAATGATAGTAAAGCCGAGAGAAAATTTCCAGAAACTTTTATTAAAAATACCCATAAATTATTTGATAATATCTTTAAATTCTTCGATAAGTGGCACAGGACCAGGCGCCACTTTATACTTCTCTGCCAAAAAGACACTTGCCCAATACGCGACAATAATAGCAGAAAATATCCTATGAAAGGCACTGCCTCTCTCAAGCTCGAGAGTCGTCATGCTTATGTGAGAAAGAAGTTTCGCTGTAGCTTCCATTCTCTTCACCACTCTTGGGTGGTCATTACTATCTTTCAATAATATAATATGGAAGTTACCTGACAATTCACCCGAAATACTGTTTGTCCCCACATCAAATCCTTCCAGCTCGTTGTGGTTTAATTCCGGAAATAGATTATAGAAAGCCGGAATCTTCACACTCTCATTAAAAGTAATTTTGTAGATATAAGTGATGGCTCTATTTTCGGCAGAAGAATATATTAGCGGGATCTTTCCTAGGAGTGCGCTCGAGAGAGCCTTCCCAGTCTCTCTAAGACCTTTAATATCGAGTGAAGCGACTAGCCCTCTCGCCTCCTCTAGTTTACTACCATTCCCCATAAGTTTGAGGAGGGCGACTAGGCTATAACCTAACGCCATTCTTGGTGGAATATTCTCCTCTGGTAATTTTATGTAAGGAAGAT
>PFDM01000035.1:6567-6952 GCA_002772825.1 Parcubacteria group bacterium CG10_big_fil_rev_8_21_14_0_10_38_31
GGCTATATTAAGATTTTTATTTATAGCGCCAAGAAGAGAGCTGACTGACTCTTCCGTATTGCCGGAATAAGAGGTTACTATCACCAAGCTTCCCTTTAGTCTCTCTTCAGACATTTCCGGCAGGCCATAATTCTTATGGACAATTAGGTCTAGCCCTGGATACGCTTGTCCCAAGATGTCAGCCGAGAGATGAGATCCCCCCATACCACAAACAATATACTTATCTTTAGACCTTAAATTCTCCCCATTTACAATCTCAGGGTTGTATTCAAACTGCTTTGGAAAGTTTTTTATTATTTCATCCATCTCCCAATTATACCAAAACTCGCCGACAAGGGCGAGTTTAGATTTACTAATTATCCAATTCTATATTTTAATACAAACT
>PFDM01000035.1:6981-7344 GCA_002772825.1 Parcubacteria group bacterium CG10_big_fil_rev_8_21_14_0_10_38_31
CTTATTGGATCATGTTTTGAATTAGTTTTGTAACACGAACATGTTAAGGAATCTGTAGTAAAAATTGGATTAATATTGCCAGTACAAGAACCTCCTGAAACAATATAACCCGCAAGGCATTGCGCAGTAGCTTTAGCACTTATACCAATAGAAGTTTTTGAAACAACAGTCTGAATCATGGTTCCACTCGTATCATCCACATTATCCGCAAAGCCAGCGGGTTTATCAGTAATACTACTCCACGCGACAGCGCCACCTCCTCCACTTGGCCAACTCGTCTTATACTCACCACCAAGAGTGATTCCTTTGCCATTTTCCACCTCAAGATCTCCACCAAAGTATCCTCCGCCCTGAGAACCGAGA
>PFDM01000015.1:0-14947 GCA_002772825.1 Parcubacteria group bacterium CG10_big_fil_rev_8_21_14_0_10_38_31
AACCGATGTATCCTATTATCTGCCCTTGTACCACATGCCAACCAGCAGAGACTATTACTTCACTTAGATGAGAATATAAAGTCTGGGTGCCGTTAGGGTGCCTTATAACTATATAATTACCATAACCCCCATTCCAACCATACGACCGACTTATTATTATATCACCAGACGCTGATGCCAATATAGGTGTTCCTGTTGGAGCGGCAAGGTCAACACCGTTATATCCGTGCAGTCCTTGACTCTTTACAGCGCCACCTTTTACCGGATAGATATAATATCCTGTATAAGAAGGCCCACCAGTACCCTTTACAATGGTGCTTGAAGTTGATGACGAGGGAATATAAGAGGAATCTTCTCCATTAGGGATAACGATTTCACTGCCAACGGCAAATTTTCCGTTTTCAGGCAACCCGTTAAACTTAATAATCTCCTCGGCATCCCCTTTAAACTTAGTAGCAATCCCTTTAATAGTGTCTCCTTCTTTTACAATATATTTAACACCGGAAATCGGTAAAATAAGGAGTGTCTGGCCAGGTTTAATGAGATCTCCTCTTTTTATGTTATTAGCCCATATAATAGTATTAATACTCACATCAAACATCTTAGCTATCTGAGAAAGACTATCTCCTTCCTTCACGACATAGAGACTAATCTGACCATTTTCAGGCTTAGATTCAGTAATATCCGCCATACTTCCATAAGGCCCAACATCAGACAAAAGGGCGTTTCCATTTATAATAGTGATATCACCACCACCTTTGGCTGGAGAGGGGTCAGAATTTAAGACCGCCTGTAAAAGTGTCATATTTTGAAGATTTTCATCAATAATCTCCTTTGGTTTATTAATGGAATAGCCAAAAATACCCTCTAAAAATGACAAAAAACCGGCAGAAACCGGAAGGGGAGATGAGAGTACTAAAGTTAGACAAAGTAACAATAAAGAAGCCTTTACTGGAAAATGCTTTAAAAATAAGGATATTTTATTCTTGTGAGCCCTATTTCTACTACTGGGGTCACCGGAATTTGTTGAGTTAATTAAAATAAGCCTAAAATCAAAAGTTAAACATCACGATCATATCTGAGTAGTTCTTCGGAAAATGCTTTGTCAGATACTCCACCCTTTAATATCTTTATTTAAGGAGGAAGAGCTAGTTCACTAGCCTTAGATATAATTATATAGACACCACCTTATTAGTCAATCCATATGTGGATAACAAATTTCGTCAATTTTAACATGAAACCTGTGCTTATAAACATAAATCTCACAGTTAAATTTGCTTCAATTTGACAAAAAAGATAGAATTAAATTATGGAAAAAATTGATCCTTTCTCACAACAGCTCTTCAGTGGTACATGGGAGGCTCCAAATAATGATCTTATAAAAGACAATGGTGGAGTGTATAAAGTAGATAAAGATAAAGAGGCATATGCTACCGAATTAGTAGAGGCCATGATGCCTGACTCCTCAGAAATGGAACCGTCTCCAATAGAATCTACCTCCCCACTTCACAACTCAACAAATAATACTCCTAAAAGCGGAAAAAATATTCTAAAATCTTTTAGTGAACTTGCTTATGTAAGAAATCAATTTCCCAAAAAAGATGATGCCCAAAAAACAGAAAAAACACCTCAAGACTTAGGTGCGATGGCGACAAAAAAAGAGAGAATGTGGATTCCACACGCAATCAATTCACAAATAGACAGGATGAATGAAGATTTAAAAGACTCAAAAGAAAGACTTGAGAAAATGATCAAAGGGAAAGGACCTAAAAAAGGAATTGAATATTATAAACAAAAAATCAGTTTTTACGAAAGCGAGATTATAAAAGCCGAAGATGCTAGAAATAAAGCAAAAGCGGAAAATCAGAACAAAAAGCAAACTATAGAAATAAAAAAAGATGATGCTAAAATTCAAAAAGAGATCGGCGAACAATTAAATCTTATAGACTCAGGCGAAAATCAGATTCGCTACGTAGACAATGCGCCAAAAATGGACGCATTTAAACGAGCTACTCTTAAAGATTTGAGTGAGTCAGATAAGACTGAAGGTATTGATATCGCAGGTCTAAGTAATTTAGAAGAAGAAGAGGTAGACATTCTTTTGAAAGACGCCCTGGTAAACAAAGAAGAAGAGAGTCAGGAAACATCAGCCCCGATGATCGTTGAAGCTTTTGATAAAGGTTGGTATGGGAAAGCCGAGGAACTTGAAATGCATAAATTTGGACAAGCTTTTGAAACATTTGATCAAAACACTGACAAAAAGATTGAACAACACGGAAATTGGGTGTTAGAAAAGGCGAGGTCAGCCGGTGAGTGGTATAAAAAGCAACCGCTTAAGTATAAAATCCTATTATCAGCAGGTCTCCTCATATCAGCCTCTGCGCCAGCCGTTCTTGCCGGCGCAGCAGTAAGCACAATAGCTACAGCCGCTTTTGCCGGATCTATCGGGCAAAGAGCATTAGGAGGACTTGCCACTTTTGTAGCGGCAGAAGCTTGGCTTAAAAAATCAGCTGAAAAGGGAGGGGTAGAAAGAACCAAAGCAGAAGCGACAAGACACACTATAGAAGCTGCTATACTAGGCACGCTTGTAGGAAGTGGGTATGTTGCCAAAGGATTAAAAAATATAGCTGACGCAACAGGCCTCACTACCTTAATAACTGATGCTTATCACTATTGGCTACCGACGGAAGATGTAGCGAAAATTATGGAAGCCAATGGCACACCTCTTCCAACAGAACAAATAGCACCGACGGCCACCCCTGAAGCACCAGGTGTTAAATTAGATATCTCCGACACTCTTGACGTACCAGAGCCAGAAACGCCTCACCTTGATATTGATACCGGACTAAACACCACTGCAACTCCTCTTGAAACAAGCACTTTGTCTGCAGTGGAAGGGGCAACTAAGGAAGTATTAGAAAGAGGACTTACTACCGATTTCTCTGTAGAGCTTGGTAAAAATGGTATACCGACAAGCTTAGAGAGAGTTTTTCATATGATGGCAGTAAACAACATGGGACTGAAAGATATCGTCATATTTGGAGAAGCAGATGGAGCTAAAAGTTTAAACATAGCCGCCAACTTAGTGAAACTTGCCGAGGGGCACAACCTCGCCGATGTAGACAATCTTTCCGGAATAAGCGCCTCCGACTTCAACAACGCTGTCACTTGGGACCAGGCGAAAAACATCTTAACTATAAAAGACCACGGCGCTTTCAATAAGATAGTTGAGAATCTGGGAGGTCGCGCTGACACTCTCTGGGATCAAGGTGTCCTCCAGAAGGGCTCTGTAGCTTATCTCAATGACATTAAGCCGGAAACATGGACCGAGATCCTCCATGCCGATCCATTGGAAAAAGTGGGAGACATAGAGACGGGGATCATCGGCCATGATGATATTACCCCTAACCAGATAACCGACTTTGATAACAGTGAAATGGTAAAAACGGCCGATGAGGCCCAGAGAAAAATCGCCGAGAGACTGGAAGCATTAAGAAACGAGCTCAACGCCAACCCGGAACCCATCAAAGGAACTACTTACACGGTTACAGGCGCAGATAAAACGACACCCGCCGGAGATTGGGTAAGCACAAAAGAAGCTCCAAGTGCCAACGGGGCTGAAGTTATAGAAAATGCCACCCCTATCAAGATACCGGCTAAAGATGCTCTTGAGAGTCTCTCAAACTATAATGTAAATAAGATAATGAACCACGATATTGACGGACTCTTTGGTAAAAAAGGATTCTTTGGTTTCGGCGCTAAAAGTGGATTGGAGTCTCCTGAATGGCTAAAGGCAAAAGGTTTACCTGTTAATAAAGCGAGTGGGGCGCTCAAGAATTATATAGAAAATCTTAAAGTTCACACAGGAGCAGTCCCTCAAGCAAACGAAACAACGGAAGGCTATATAAAAAGAGCAATCGCTCACTTCATAAAAGACGATGAATGGCTAAAGACTCCGCTTACTACAGTAGCGCCAACTCCAGAAGTATTCACTCCATCGGAAACTCTTACTGCGCCAACTTCACCAACATCAGCTCCAGAGGTATTTGGAGAGCCGAAAGTTACACCTATTCCGACTCCACCCCTAGAAACAATACCTAAGCCACCCATCGCGTCGGTAGAAACTGTAACTCATCAATCTACAGGACCAACGGTATATGGGACACCAGAAGCTCACTTGCCACCAAAAAATAGTGGGACAGTATGGTTTGGGGAAAATAATAATAAATAAATATTATGATGCAACAAGAAGAAATTAAAAATACACTTATAGAAGAACTTGGCCTTTCATCTTTATCGGACGAGAATAAGGACATTGTAATTTCTAAGTTTGGGGAAAACCTCCTTAAGCGAGTGACCGCTATCGCATTAAGCAAGCTACCCGAAGAAGCACGGGCTGAATTTGAATCCCTAAGTCAAGAGGGAGATAATGACAAAATGCATAATTTCCTAAAAGCTAAAATTCCAGAGGTTGAAGAGCTTATTCAAACTGAGATAAAAGAGGGCATAGCAGAATTTAAAAACATTGTCACCGGACTCAAATAAGGTATTATACTTTAATGAGTTCGTCTGAATTAAATAAATCTCAGAAGGAGGCGGTCTTTCATAAAGAAGGCCCTCTTTTAATAATAGCCGGAGCGGGAGCGGGGAAGACTAAAACTATTGCCCATAGAGTCTTTAACCTTATAAAAGAAGGAGTAGAACCGAAAAATATCCTAGCAATAACTTTCACCAATAAGGCCGCTAAGGAGATGAGGGAGAGAATCATCTCTCTCATAGAGAAAGAATCTCCTCACTTGTTGCAAGATAACCTCCCTTTTGTGAGCACCTTTCACTCGCTTGGTGTTCATATCATCAAAGAAAACGCGAAAACTATCGGCATTACCCGATATTTCTCCATCTTAGATAAAGAAGACTCGCTAAAAGCCACTAAGTCCGCCATAAAAGAAGCGAACCTTGATATAAAGCAATTTGACCCGAGGAGAATTCAGAATACTATCTCTAGGCAAAAAGGAGAGTTAATAGATTACGAAACTTATCTAGAAGAAGCCGGGGATGAATACTTTCCCAAAATGCTTGCTATCATCTGGGAGAAATACGAAAATATTTTAAAAAAACAAAAAGCGCTGGATTTTGACGACCTTATATTAAAAACGGTTCTTCTCCTTCAAAAAAATCCTGAGATATTAAGATATTATCAATCTTTATGGAAATATATTCACATAGATGAGTATCAAGACACCAACAAGAGTCAATACACCCTCACCAAACTCCTCTCCAAAGAACATAAGAATATCTGTGGAGTAGGTGATAATGACCAGTCAATCTATGGCTGGAGAGGCGCCGACTTCAAAAACATCCTTAACTTTGAGAAAGATTACCCGGGGGTAAAGCTTGTCCTCCTGGAAGAGAATTATCGCTCAACGAAAACTATTCTTTTTGCCGCAGATAAAGTGATTAAAAAAAATAAACTACGCATAGATAAAAATATGTTCACTCAAAACAAAGAGGGGGATAAGATAACCCTCTTTGAAGCAGAAAATGAGGAAGGCGAGGCCCTCTTCATAGCCGAAGAGATAGAAAAAATTATTACTAAAGATAAATCTGGCTCTCCCGAGATTGCCATACTTTATAGAGCTAATTTCCAGTCACGCTCCTTAGAAGAAGCATTGCTTAAAAAGGGCATATCTTACCAGATTCTAGGTGTTAGGTTTTTTGAAAGGAAAGAAATAAAAGATATCTTAGCTTTTATAAAAGTAGCGTTAAACCCGGATAACCAAGAAGGGTTAAAAAGAATTATAAATATCCCACCAAGAGGGATAGGGAAAACAACACTCTTAAAGATATTTGCCGGCAAGCAAGCTGAACTTCCTCAAAAAACAGCTGAGAAAGTTGACGCCTTTAATAAATTATTAGAATCAATAAAAAAATCCGCCCTCACAGAGAAGCCGTCAATAGTAATAAAGAGAATTATAAAAGAGACAGGTATGGATGACTTCCTAAAGAAAGGAGGGGAAGATGACCAAGAGAGAATTGAAAACATCAAAGAATTGGCAACATTGGGGATAAAATATGATGATATGGAAGCACCCTTAGGTATTGAGAAGCTCCTCACAGAGGCATCTCTCGTATCAGACCAAGACTCAATAAAAGATAAAAATACAGCTGTAAGACTTATGACTGTGCATTCAGCTAAAGGACTTGAATTTAAATATGTATTTATAACAGGGCTTGAAGAGGGTCTTTTTCCTCATCAGGATTTAGGGAGTAAGGGAGAGGACCACGAAGAAGAGGAGAGGCGACTTTTCTATGTGGCCCTAACTCGCGCAAAAGAAAAATTATATTTGTCCTTTGCCGATATGAGGACAATTTTTGGATCCAAGCAGATTAATTATCCATCGTCATTTTTGAGTGAATTACCAGAGCATCTTCTTGAACTTCACAATAATAATGATGAAGATTTACCAACGATTGAATTTGAATAAACATGATAAAGGCAAAAAAAAGATTAGGGCAAAATTTTCTTACATCAAAAAGTATTGTTTCTTTAATAGTAAGCTCAGCTGAAGTAAATCAAAAGGACACTGTCCTTGAGGTGGGACCTGGAAAGGGGATATTAACAGGAGAGCTTCTTAAATATGCCGGCAAAGTTATAGCCATAGAAAAGGACAGGGATCTAATAGATTTTCTAAAGGACAAATTTAAGAAAGAAATAGAAGTAAAAAAATTAGAACTAATCCAGGGTGATGCTTTAGAGTTTGACCCTAAACCCTATCTAATTAAGGCTAAATCCTATAAAATAGTAGCTAATATTCCATATTACATCACTTCAAGATTATTAAAAACATTCTTAGAGACAAGAACTCAACCGGAAAAAATTGTCCTTTTGATTCAAAAAGAGGTGGCCGATAGAATAACAACCAAGCTATCTAATGGACACAGAAAGGAGAGTATCTTGTCCATTAGCGTAAAAGTCTATGGGACACCGAAACTGATAAAAAAAGTGCCGGCAATGTTTTTCAACCCAAAACCTAAAGTTGACTCGGCCATTATCCTAATAAACGATATTTCAAAGAAAAATTTTACCCGTCCAAAAAAAATAGATGAAAAAAAGTTTTTTGAAATTGTAAAAAAGGGCTTCTCTAGCAAAAGAAAATTATTAAAAAATAATTTAAATTTACCAGACACCGAGTGTCTGGTAAAGTGCGGTATCCCCGTAGACGCTAGGGCAGAGAGGTTATCCACAGAGGATTGGCTCTGCCTACTAAAAAATTCGACTTGCGCCGAACTTTAATAAAGTAATTTATATAGGTCTTATAATTATTTTCCTTTCCTCCCCCTCTCCGACACTCTCTGTGTTAATGTCGGGATATTCTGCCAAGGCAGTGTGGACAATTCTTCTTTCATAAGAGTTCATATGAGGCAAGACAACCTCTTTCTTAAAGTATCTAACCCTTTGAGCATTCATCTTAGCCAGACTTTTTAGCTCATCAGTCTTCTTAAGTTGATAATCATTAACATCAACAGAAAACTGCAGTGGCTCTAAAACTCCCGACTTTCTTAACTTTACTTCAGCAATTTTTTTGATTATATGAGAAAAGGAACTGAGATTTTGTCCATTGTTTCCTATTAGAGCGTTAGCGCTTCTCGTCTTTACAACGAACCGAGCACCATCAACTTCGTCAATAACTTCAATATCACCCGCGAGAGTCATCTTCGCGAGTATTTCCTCCATTATTTTTATTATTATCTCCTTTTGATTCTCCATTTAGAAACATTTTTTTAGCTTTTGATCTGACTAATATCTCATGAACTATAGCAAAAATATTCATAGTTGTCCAATAAAGGGCGATAGCTGAAGAAAACTTAAAAGCGATAAAAAACACAAAAAGAGGCATAATATACCTCATTTGGATATTCATACTCCGAGCAAAATCGTCTTGAAAAGACCCCTTCTTACTACTGTCCTTCTTAGCTAAAGGCGGTGCGGCAAGCCTCATCTGGAAAAATTGGGTAATAGCGGCAAAGCCGGCCAAAATATAGCTTTTCTGAGTCAGGTCAAATATCCCTAAAAACGAAGTCTTTATATTTTCAGGCGTAGAAATAAAATAATACAAGTCGTCCGGATTAAAATTAAGCCCATTTAAGAAGACTTTATATAAAGCAAATATTATAGGCAATTGGATTAAAAGCATCAAGAAACCGGACATAGGATTGATACCGTGCTCGCGGTACAGACCCATAACTTTTTTTGCTTGTTCCTGCTTATCTTCTTTGTGTTTTTCCTTAAGAGCTGATATTTCCGGCTCAAGTTTCCTCATTTTTAATTGAGTAACAACTGTTTTATGCGCAAAAGGGAATAGGATAAATTTTACGATTAAAGTTAAAGCAATAATCGCTATACCAATATCACCAAAAGGAACAATATTAGCCAAAAAAGCTAATCCATTATAAAGGGGTTCATAAAATACTGAGTTATAAAATAGTTTAAATAAAGTCATAAAAAGATTAATTCTGTTTTTTACCTAATAATCCTGATTTTTCCAACAACGTGGTTAATTCTCTATTAAAATCAGCAAATTTAAGATCCTTGGCTTCTTTTTTTATAAAAACGGCCACATCTATGCCATTTTTTATTTTATCTATATTTTTCACTAATATGCTTCTACCGCGTCTTTTAAGTTTATTTCTCTTCGTGGCCATTTTTTCAACTGAAATAGGGACAACAACAGAAAATTTATTTAAACTATTGCCTGTATAGCGTATTTTTAAGGTAAAAACCTCTGATTTAATCGTTTTCCCATTTTTAAAGAGTTTTTTGAAGGAATTTTTATCCACTCTCCTTTTTTTAGGCAACATATGGTTATAAAATAAAGGATTCTAATCTTATTCAACAAATAAGGTGAATGTGGTTAACGAGTAAAAAAAGGAAAAAGCTAGACAGCTAGCTTTTTCCTTCCTTTTTGCCTGCGAGAAGCAAGGACTTTCTTTCCCCCGGCGGTCTTCTGCCTAACAAGAAAACCATGTGTTTTTTTTCTTTTTCTGTTTTTAGGTTGATATGTAACTGACATAATTACCAGTATAGTATAATTTTAATCTTAGTCAATCATCTTTTAAACTGAAGTAGTTTCAATGTTTTATTTAAAAAATAACATTAAGATGAATATTTGAAGTGTGTCAATCTTCACATTTGCTCCACATCTTATTAACATAACAATAAGGTTTAGTTAATTTTTATTTTTTTATACTTAACAGGTATAATAATAAACAATTATGGAAAAAGAAAAACTTTGGGAAGGAGTATTAGCCGAAATAGAATTAAGTATTTCACCTGCAAACTTTACCACATGGTTTCAGAACACGAAGATAGCAAATAAAGATGATGGCACAATTTTTATCAATGTCCCAAACACCTTCGCAAAAGAATGGTTGTTTAATAAATACCATAAATTAATAACTAAAACATTACGCGGGCTTGACCCAAATGTAAGAAGCGTAGAATATATAATCCTCCCTCAAAACTCAAACAACACACAAAAAAGCCCACAAATAACACACAGGGAGAGCGAAAATCAACTTGAATTTAACGAACTTTACATAAATAGTGAAGATAATTTAAACCCTCGATACACTTTTGATTCTTTTATAGTCGGATCTTTTAATGAGTTGGCTTATACTGCCGCAGAAACAGTTTCAAAAAACTTAGGCTCTCAATACAATCCACTTTTTATATATGGAGGAACAGGATTAGGAAAAACTCACCTCCTGCAAGCAATAGGGAATAAGCTCAAAGAAACAAATAATAATGCTAAAGTAAGATATATAACATCTGAGAAATTTACCAGTGATCTTATTGAATCAATAAGAAATAAAGATGTCTACAACTTCAAAGAGAAATACAGACAATGTAATCTACTAATAATTGATGATATCCAATTCTTTTCCGGTAAACAGAAAACTCAAGAAGAGTTTTTCCATATCTTTAATTCTCTTTATGAATCAAATAGACAGATTGTCTTCTCTTGTGATAAACCACCAAAGCACATAGAAGGGCTTGAGGAGCGCTTGAGGTCGCGTTTTGAGGGTGGAATGATGGTAGATGTCTCAAAGCCTGATTTTGAATCAAGGTTGGCGATTTTAAAGTCCAAATTAGAGAATAAAAATTTTATCTTACCTAATGAGGCTGTTGAATATATTGCTTCTATTATCAAAGATAGTATTAGAGAGCTTGAAGGAGCTTTAAATATCATTATAGGCGAAATAAAAGTTAAAAACAGGGAAATTTCAATTCAAGAGATTAAAGATATCTTAAAAAAGAATATAAAACCTTATAAAGCAGTCACTATAAACGCTATAATTAAGACAATTGCTGATTTTTATAATATTGAAGAGAAATTTATTTTCGGAAAAACAAGAAAAAAAGAATATGTAACCCCAAGACAAATAGCAATGTATCTTTTAAGAGAAGATTTTAACAGTTCTTTCCCTTATATAGGGAAAAAGTTTGGTGGTAGAGACCACACCACTGTTATTTATTCATATGAAAAGATATTAAATGAAATTACTAAAAACGAAAGATTGGATCAAGAAATAAATCAAATAAGAGAAATACTTTATAAAGATTAAATTGTTAATAAGTATGTGGAAAATTTTACAATAAATTGAGGATAAAAAATTAGTTTAATTTTCTTCAATATATAAACACATCTTATACGAGTTAAACTTATCATCTTATCAACATTTTATTTCTTAAAAGACCTATGCAAAGAAAGAATAAAAATTAGTTTTCCACTTATACACAAATCTAATAATAATAATAAATTTTATAATAAAAAATTAATTACTAACTACTATGAAAGTAAATTGTTTAAAAAAACATTTAAAGGATTCAATATCTTTAGCTGAAAAAATAACCAGTAAGAATTTACATTTACCAATATTAAGTTCTGTTTTAATATCTGCTAAAAATAATCAACCTGGAAAAATAAAATTAATTGCTACTAATTTAGATCTTGGTATTGAGATTAATATTCCAGCAAAAATAGAGGAAGAAGGTGATGTGGCTGTGCCAGCTGGTATTATAAATAGTTTTTTATCTAATTTTAATAAAATAGATAATATAAATCTTGAATCAGTGAATAATAATCTTGTTATTTCAACACCGAATACATCAACACTTATAAAAAGTTATCCAATTGATGATTTCCCATCACTACCAACAATAAAAGAGAGTAATGTATTTTCATTACCGGTAAAGGAATTTATTTTAGGATTAAAGTCAGTTTATTATTCAGCTTCTTTATCTGGTATTAAACCGGAAATATCAAGTGTTTATATTAATTCTTCAGATAAAACATCTTTAGTTTTTGTAGCAACAGATTCATTTCGTTTAGCTGAGAAAAGATTACCTTATAAATTTAAAGGATTTTCCCCAATAATTATCCCCTATAGGAATATTGTTGAAATAATACGTGTTTTTGAAAATAAAGAAGGTGATATTGATATTGTTTTTGATAAAAATCAAATTATATTAATATCTGACAATATTAAATTAATATCAAGATTAGTTGATGGTATTTTTCCCGATTATAAGCAGATTATCCCGGAAAAATTTACAACTACTGCTGTTGTTAATAAAGAAGAATTGTTAAGTATTTTAAAGACATCAAGTATCTTCTCAGGAAGATTAAATGAGGTTAATTTAATTCTTCATAAGGTTGATAATGTGATTGAAGTTAAAACTTCAAGTCAGGAAACTGGCGAATATAACACAACTATTAGTTCAAGTATAACCGGTGATGATCTTAAAATATCCTTTAATTATAGGTATGTTATAGATTGTTTAAATTATATAGATACTGATAATGTGGTGTTGAATTTTAATGGACCTAATAAACCACTTGTTATAACCAGTAAAAATACAAGTGATTTTCAATATCTAGTTATGCCTATGAATGCATAATTATATTAAACATGTGGAAAACTCTTTCTCCTTTTTTAGAAAAATTTAAGAATCTAAAGGTTCCTAAGGAAGCTCTTATAGATGACCTTATAGAGATTATTTTAAATACAACGGGTATTAAGCTGGAAAAAGAGAATATTAGTGTTAATAAACCAACTATTTTTATTAAGGCAAATTCAATGATTAAAAGTGAAATTTTCTTTAAAAAACAACAGATTTTAGAAGAATTAGAAAAACAATTCTATTCTAAATCAATAACAGACATAAGATAGGTTTATAACCCTATATTAAGCACCATTGTCGCTTCTCCTTTATTTTTTACTGTATCGTAAACTATGACCTTAAGTTCGTTTTTATCACTAATACCCTCAATGTTATTCGGAGTAAATGAGAAGTTAAAAGGCGCGTTCACTGTAGAGCCAAGATAAGTATTGTTTAAGAATATATCTACCCTTGATATAGGGAATTTACTTGAATTTTTAATCTGAATTGTTATTTTATCATTTTCTGTGTAAATATTTTCAGGTTTCGGGTTTATTATTGTTATTTTTGGCGCAAACTCCGGTTTATGAACATCATCAAATTCTTTCGGTATATCTTCTTGTGTTTCAGTTTTTATTTTTTGATTTTCCACCCACTCTAAGACAGGTGTTTCCCATAACTCAAACTGAGGATCATTTTCAGGATGTTCTGGCCTTGGTCCTAGTGGATTATTTTTATCTACCCAATAAAGGATTGAGTGAACATTAGTAATCACTTTTTCTATTTTTAATTCTTCTGGAGTAAATTCGGTGGCAAGTTTTTCTGTTATTTTATCTATAAAATAACTCTCCCCTCCTTGCCATACGCCACGCAGGATAGGTTTTTTTTGTGTTTGTATTTCCGGTTTTTTAAATTTTTCATCAGGTGTTTGAGTAAGAACTTCACTGAAGAAAGCATTCCACATTGGAGCTATTATAAAACCGGCCACTTTTTTCTCCATTGGCGTATTGTTGTTGTTTCCCGCCCATGCGCCAAGCGCAAAATTCGGAGTATAGCCGACTATCCAAGCATCTTTATAGTCATTTGTTGTTCCTGTTTTAACAGCGACATCTTTCCCGGGGAAATTAAGGTAGGAATTACTTCCAAAAGCCGGCGTCCTCGCATTATTATCTGAGAGAATATCGGATATCATCAACGCTATATTCTCATCCAATACACGCTTTGGGTTTGGGGAAAATTCTTCAATGATTTTTCCATTACTATCCTCTATTTTTAATATTCCTATTGTTGGATTCTTTATTCCTTCTGTGGCAAATACGCCATAAGCGCCTGTTATATCAAGGGGAGTTACTTCTCCACCACCTAAGACAAGTGTTAATCCATATTGATTTACATTTGTGAGAGTATTGATACCCATATCTTTAGCTGTTTGAAGTGAATTTTCCAGTCCAGCTAAGTAAAGTGTTTTTACAGCCGGAACGTTTATTGATTGAGCCAACGCATCACGAAGGGATATTGGACCACGAAAGATATTATCGTAATTCACTGGGTGGTAACAATCGTCCGGGTCAACCTCGGTGTATCTTGGTGTCCCGTCTGGTTTACAATTTGACTGGAACTCTGTCTTTAGGTCAAAGACTATCGTGTCCGGAGTAAACCCCTTTTTAAATAATGTAGCATAAACAAAAGGTTTAAAGGCGGAGCCAGGCTGGCGTTTAGCCAGAGTTATATTAAAGTTACCTTCTTTTTCAGCGTTAAAATAGTCTCGAGAGCCAACCATTGTAAGAATCTGACCAGTTTTTGGGTCTATGCCCACCATTCCGGCATTTGAAGCATTAAATTTCTCCTCGTTTTCCTCGCCATATTTAGCCACTATCTCTTCAGCTTTTTGTTGGAGGTTATAATCAAGAGTTGTCGTTACTTTAAGTCCTCCTTCTTCAATTAAGTCTTTTCCATATTTTTCTTCCAAATAACTTTTTATATATATAACAAAATGAGGAGCAAGTATTCCTTGGTCAGAACGAGGGATAAAATATACTTCTTCATTTTTTGCTTCAAGTATTTCTTTTTCATTAGCAAAGCCAAGTTCAAGCATTCTATTTAAAACAGTATTTTTTCTTTCATCCAATTTGTCTTTATTGTTGCCGTAAGGAGAGTAAAAAGTCGGAGCTTTTGGTATGGCCGCTAAATAAGCCGCTTCTGCCAACGTGACATCTTGAGCGCTTTTACCAAAGAAGGTGACGGCGGCCTCTTCTGTGCCATAAATACTCCCGCCATAAGGGGCTTCATTTAAGTAAATATTTAGAATTTCCTCTTTTGACATTAATTTCTCAAGTCTAAGAGAAAGGATTGCTTCTTTAAGCTTTCTTGATATTTTTTTTTCTCGTGAGAGGAGGGTATTTTTTACCACCTGTTGAGTTATAGTTGAACCTCCTTGAACCCCTTTTCCTTTTAATGGTTGTATAAATACGGCTCTAAATATCGCTATTGGACGAATTCCGGAATGTTGATAAAATTCGGCATCTTCAATAGCAACGGTGGCATTTTTAATATGCCTAGATATGTTTTCTAGTGGAACGACTGTGCGTTGGATATTTTGATGAACATCATAAAGAATCACTTTTCCCGTACGGTCATATATTTTTGTGGATTGTATTATTTTCCTCTCTTCAAAAGATCCAAAGTCCGGCATCTGAAGGGTATTTGCCCAAAGAAGAAATATTCCTCCGCCAATAAATAGAATAATAAAAGAAATGGTAATTATCCCTTTAATAAAGGCAAACCCGCTATTATTGCTTATTTTTTTGTATGCCATTGATAGGTATTGTAGATATAAAAACTTAATTTGTCTATATAAATTCCGCCATTTTTATATTTTTAGTAATATATACATTGCTAATTTATGATTTATTAAAACACCAATTTCACAACATTTACATCTATTCTCATCTTAGGTAAATGTAATAACACCTTATTTTTTATAAGTTCTCAGTTTGAATAAAT
>PFDM01000015.1:14956-17295 GCA_002772825.1 Parcubacteria group bacterium CG10_big_fil_rev_8_21_14_0_10_38_31
ATCAAACTTCAAAAGGATAAAAAATAAGGCGTCATTACCTCTATTCTCATCTTAGGTAAATGTAATAACACCTTATTTACCAAGTGTCGCAATTGATTGTTGGACTCGGCACTTTTAATGGAAAAATGCAATAAATATGCTATTATTTGAGGGTAATGCCAATTAACATAGATAAACAAAAAATTAATGAGGTCCTGACTCGCGGAGTTGAAGAAGTGATTGATATCAACCATCTTCGTGGAAGAATGGAAAAAGGAGAGAAGCTTAGAGTTAAATTCGGGGTTGATCCTACCGGACCTAAAATACATTTAGGTAGAGCTGTCCCCCTTCGTAAATTGCGCGCTTTTCAGGATTTAGGACATCAGATCGTGTTTATTGTGGGAGATTTTACTGCCAGAATAGGTGACCCTTCTGACAAGCTACAAAAGAGGCCTATGTTGTCCAAGGAGGAGGTAGAAAGCAACTTGAAGGACTATATTGCCCAACTTGGTAAGATTCTTGATATGGAGAAAGTGGAGATTCATTACAATAGCGAGTTTCTTTCAAAGCTTAATCTTGAAGAGATTTCAGAATTGGCAGAGAGTTTCACTGTGGGGCAGATGCTTGCCAGGAGAAATTTTAAAGATAGGTTTGAGAGAGGTGAAGAGATAAGTGTTCGTGAATTCTTATATCCACTTATGCAGGGATATGATTCTCTCGCTATCAATGCCGACTTGGAGATTGGCGGGAACGATCAGCTTTTTAACCTAAAGGCGGGGCGCATAGTGCAGAAGCATTATGGTAAAAATGAGCAAGATATTTTAATCACAAGAATGCTTGAAGGCACAGATGGAAGAAAGATGTCTACCAGTTGGGGGAATGTTATCACTATTGTTGATGAACCAAATGAAATTTTTGGAAAATTAATGTCTATCAATGATGAGTTGATTACGAAGTATCTATTGCTTACTACAGATATACCGGAAGTTGAAATTGTAGAGATCGGGGGGCGAATGGAAAAAGGAGAGCTTAATCCGCGTGATGCCAAGATGGACTTGGCGAAGATGGTGGTGGAAATATATTATGGTGAGAGTGAGGCTCAAAGCGCAAAAAATAATTTTATAGAAACTTTTAAGAAAGGAGGCGCGCCGGAAGATGTCAGGGAAGTTGAGGTGGATGATGGCGTTAAGTTAAATGACGTCTTGTTGGGTGAGGGGATAGTCGCATCTAATACTGAATTTAGAAGGCTTATTGATGGAAACGCAATAGAGGTGGGAGATGACAAGATAACAGACAATCAATACAAGATTAATAAGTCTTGTTTGGTAAGAGTTGGTAAACATCGTTTCCTTAAGATAAAAATAAAAGATTAAATAAACTTGGTAAAAAAATACCCCACTAATTTTAGTGGGGTATTTTTTTAATTACTCTTCGTCTTCAGCTTCTTCACTCTCATTATCTATAGATACATCTTCCTCTTCCTCCTCTGTATCCTCAGAAGATAAATCGTCGTTCATTGTTGTGTCGTCGAACATGTTTTTTATTTAAAGCTTTTAATTAAATCGCCTAAAACGACCTAGTCAGACTTATGTATAAGACTGAACATATCAGTTTTATCAGAAGTTAAAAATTTTTGCAAGTGTTTTAAGATGAAATGTGAATAAACTGTGGATAAAATGCTGATGAGAAAATTTAATACTAAAAAATCCTTATTTTAAGCCATTTTTAGTAAGAGAATTTACTTGCTGGCAGGCAAGCAGAACAAGTTAAAGCGCAAGCTATGGCATCTATTTCGTCGTCATCTCTTTTTTTTTCTTTAAGTTTAAGGATTGTTTTTACCATATGTTCTACTTGTCTTTTCTCTGCCTTACCGTAGCCGACAACCGCCGTCTTTATCTCAAGGGGGGTAAATTCGCGTAATTCGGATTTATGAAGTATTGCCAAGTAGATTATTAACCCGCGCACTTCAGATACTTGCATGGCTGTTTTTTGGTTAGTAGTAAAAAAAAGTTTTTCTACTGCTACTATATCCGGTTTCCATTTCTTGATTATTTTCTTTAGTTCTTCACCAATATAAAAAAGTCTTTCGTTGAATGGATTTTTAGCGGAAGTTCTAATACAATCAGAAAAAAGCAAATCCTCTTTACCTTTTTTCTTTTCAAGGATTGCTACTCCCAGTCTCTCATACCCCGGGTCAATGCCAAGTATAATCATTAATATATAATATCATATTATATTGGTATATTTGCAGTGGAAAAATTTGTGGAAATGATAGATAATTAAAATAAGCTTATGAAAAAGATTATTACTCACAATGGCAAGTTTCATTCAGACGATGTGTTTGCTGTGGCGACACTCAG
>PFDM01000013.1 GCA_002772825.1 Parcubacteria group bacterium CG10_big_fil_rev_8_21_14_0_10_38_31
AGATTCCAAGTGCCACAATTTACAGAAGTAGAAGATAAGATATTCGGACCGCTTACATTAAAGCAGTTTATTTATCTTGCTGGTGGCGGAGGGTTAAGTTTCTTGTTTTATGTTATCTTTCCTCTTTGGCTTACAGTTATATTCACTACTCCTGTCGTCGTCTTTGTCTTAGCGCTCGCTTTCTATAAGGTTAATAACCAACCGTTTATAAAAGTTGTAGAAAATGCTCTTCACTATCGTTCCTCGTCAAGACTTTATCTGTGGAAGAAAGGAAAGCCCAAAGATGTTACTATTAAGACTAAAGATTTAATCGGCCAGCCATCTTCCGGAGGGGTCTATGCTCCCAAGTTGACGAATAGTAAATTGAAAGACTTAGCTTGGAGTTTGGACATAAAGAAATAAAAGTGTAAAAATCAATTTTAAATTTGATACATGATTTCATCTAAGCCAACACAACAATTTGTTCCTATAAAGGAAGTGAGAGACGGAGTAGTTATACTCCGTGATAATTCTATGCGTATGGTGGTGATGGCTTCCAGTCTAAACTTCGCCTTGAGGTCTGAAGACGAGCAGACGGCTATCATAATGCAGTATCAGAATTTCTTAAACTCTCTTGATTTTCCGGTGCAGATTTTTATTGAATCAAGCAAACTTGATATTACACCTTACCTCAATATGTTGTCAGATATAGAGAGAGAACAACCCAACGAACTTTTGAAAGTCCAGACAAGAGAGTATTCTGAGTTTATCAAGAATTTCGTTTCCACTACCGATATAGTTTCTAAGTCTTTCTACTTAGTGGTGCCTTATTCTCCGTCGGGTTTTGCTTCGGCTAGTGGGGTATTAGACAGTGTTATGGGGATTTTCGGTAAGAAGAAAGATGCGAAGAAAACAAAGTCAGAAGACGAATTATTTAATGAGAACAAGGTCCAGCTTCAACAGAGAGCAGATGTTGTCTCAGGAGGACTTTCCAGTATGGGTATAAGGTCTGTCCCGCTTAATACCGAAGAGCTTATAGAATTATATTTCAGATTATTTAACCCGGGTGAGATTGATAAGAGCGTAGCCAAGCAAAATGTAAATTTAAAAAATCAAAATGGAAAATAACAATGCAAAATTTCAAAATAATTTCGAGATTAAAAAATTTTATGACTTTAATCTGTAATTTTACATTTTGATATTTCAATTTTTAATTTATTATGCTTAATTTATTTAACACAAAGAAAAACAATAAAGACACGGAGATAATGCCGGTCTTCCCAGACCAGGTCTATGAGACGGGCGTAATGGAATTGCAAGATATTATCGCTCCTTCAGCTTTAGAGATAAACTCAAATAATGTGAGGATTGGTGAGAAGGTGGCGAGAACTCTTTTTGTAGTCGCTTACCCGCGTTTTCTTGCTTCAAATTGGTTTTCCCCGATTATTAATTTGGATAAGGTTTTCAATATTTCAATATTTATCCACCCCGTAGAGACATCAGTTGTCTTAAGACAGCTCCAGAAGAAAGTTGCCGAAGTGCAGTCGCAGATACATATGAGAGAGGAGAAGGGTCTTGTTAGAAACCCGGTGCTTGATACGGCCTACCAAGATCTTGAGAGTTTACGCGATCAACTTCAACAAGCGACAGAGAAGCTTTTTAATGTAGGATTATACCTTACTGTTTTTGCCGATGACGTAGATGAATTGAATAAGGTTGAGTCAGAGATAAGGACACTCCTTGAGTCAAAGCTTGTATATGTGAAGCCGGCTCTTTTCCAGCAGAGAGAAGGTCTTGAGAGTGTCCTTCCTTTAGGCACAGACAAACTGGAAATTTCTTCAAGATTAAATTCATCACCACTTTCCAGTATATTCCCTTTTGTATCTTTTGACCTTACTTCAGACAAAGGAATCTTGTATGGCATAAATAGACACAATAGTTCCCTGGTCCTCTTTGATAGGTTCTCGCTAGAGAATTATAATTCGGTGGTCTTTGCTAAGGCCGGCTCCGGTAAGTCTTATACTACCAAACTTGAGGTCTTAAGGAGTTTGATGTTTGGCACAGAGGTTATCGTCATTGATCCGGAGAGAGAGTATGAGTATTTGGCTGAGGCGGTAGGTGGAAGGTATTTCAATATCTCTCTTTCTTCCAAGCACCATATCAACCCCTTTGATCTGCCAGTGCCGGCGGAGGGAGAGTCGCCGGAGGATGTCTTGCGTTCAAATATCATAAGTTTGGTGGGGCTATTCAGGATAATGCTTGGCGGACTTACTCCGGAGGAAGACGCTATCTTAGACAGGGCTATCACTGAGACTTACGCCTCGCGAGATATCACGCCGGAATCAGACTTCTCTAAGGTTGCACCCCCAATCTTATCGGAGCTTGAGATGGTGCTTGCGAGTATGGAGGGAGCAGAATCCCTGGCAGAACGCTTGAGTAAATACACCAAAGGAACATGGTCCGGATTTATAAACCAACCTACCAATGTGGATATAAATAGAAATTTTGTGGTTTTCTCTATAAGGGATATGGAAGATGAGCTAAGGCCGGTGGCTATGTATTTGATAACGCACTTTATCTGGAATGCCGTCAGGAAAAATATAAAGAAAAGACTTCTGGTGATAGATGAGGCGTGGTGGATGATGAAGCATGAGGACACGGCGTCGTTTCTTTTCGGTATTGCCAAGAGGTGTAGGAAGTATTATCTCGGACTTGCCACTATCACTCAAGATGTAAATGACTTTCTTAAGTCGCCTTACGGCTTACCTATTATCACCAACTCTTCTATCCAACTCCTCTTGAAGCAGTCGCCGGCCTCTATAGATATCGTCCAGAAGACCTTTAATCTTACCGATGAAGAGAAGTTTTTACTGCTGGAGTCTGACGTTGGAGAGGGGATGTTCTTTGCCGGTATGAAGCATGTGGCTATCAAGATACTGGCTTCTTATACGGAAGACCAGATTATCACTTC
>PFDM01000014.1 GCA_002772825.1 Parcubacteria group bacterium CG10_big_fil_rev_8_21_14_0_10_38_31
AATCCTGGTATAATCTTGTTGATTGTTTACTATCTTTGCGCCAAAGTTTCCACTTTCCAACCGATACCTAGTATTATCCCACTTCCCCGTATGTCTCGCTTCCGTCGTCGTGTAGATCTTGATATATCTCGTTGCGTCCGTCGTCCAGCCGTCAATAGTAACCGGAGTCGTATCCGGATTCGTCCACGTTCCTTCTATACGGGCGACGGCAATTTCATCGGTAGCAGTAAGGTCTCTTTGTTCAGCTGTTTCCCAGGCCGAGAGTGAGGTGTAGCAGTTCGCCGACGGGATTGATTTTAGAGCACAGTTCTCTCGAATGATGGCGGTTGATTCAGTGGAGGCAGAAGTGTTTGAGGTGAAAGAAAAGAAAAGGAGGAAGGTAAAGATGGTTAAAAGGATAAGTTTACTAGTAAGTTTCCTGTTGACCTTTGATACCTCTCTCTTCTTTAATAATTTTAATATCATATGGGGTTATTATACCTTTTTTGTGGGGGGGGGGATAAGGGAGAGTTATCCACAGAGGGGGTAAATCCCAACGGCTAAGGTACAATTTAGCCGTTGGGGGTTCTATAGCTTCCGATAATAAACAGCGTGGCCGGTGCTCCCCACCTGCTCCAATCTTCTCTCATCCTCAAGTTCTTGAAGGTAATTTGTGGCAGTGGCGTCAGACACACCCAGGAGCTTCTCTACATCATTATTTACAATAGTATCGCGATGCTTAAACAGATCCAGAATTCTTTCTTTATTTTTTTCTTTATTTTTTGAAAGCTTGCTTCTTTTTCTACTATCATTTTTCATCTGATTAACAGCTATGGTCTTCCCTAGCCAAACCGCTACCACTGCGATAATTATATAGATTAAGTATTTCATTTCTTTATTATATCAAATTAATCTAAATTTTATTATCTTCACTAAGGTTTCAGCACCAACAGAATCACCGTAATACTTACGGTAAGTTTTATACATTTCCTCATTGCTTTCAAATCTCTCATGTCCGTCAAAATCAGCTTCTTCTAAATCGCCCATTTTTTTCTCCATTGCTTTAATTAACTCCGCCTCACCAAACTTTTCTTTACTATTCCAATTTATAAGCTCAACTTTATCTCCCGTTTGTAAATCTTTATCGTCAAAAAGACGCCAGGTTGAATCCTTCTCCCCAGATAATACGAGCGGTACAAGATAATCTCTGAATTTTAAACTCTTTTGCATAGATTTATTTATATTTTTATAATCTTCTCTACTTTTTCTAAAACAACCAGCCAGCCAACTTATCAACATCTTTACACTTGACATTTTCTGTTTTCTAATTATACTATGGTTAATAACAAGTAATTCCCTTTGCGTGGGCTTCCGGAATGGTTGCTCGTAAATAGCGCAAAGGGTTTTGTTTTACTAAAACAAAGGATTCTCTTCAATAATCTTATCTTTAATAATATTATAATAAGACTCATCTCCATATTCCTGCTTACGAAATATAGACCAACTTACAAAGTCAACTGCTTGTAATATTTTTTCCTCAAATGGTGTCTTAATCTCTATATCAATATCAACTTTATGATTATTTTTAATTGTTTCTGTTAGATATTTTCTAAAATTTTCATTTAAAAACTTATTAGTCTCCTTACGAGAGGCTATAAAAACAACCTTTTTATCTAATGGAATAATCTTTTTAGTATAAATTCTATCTAATAAAATATTAGTCACATAATTATAAAGGACATTTTTTTCATTTTGTAATTTTGTATAGACTTTTTTCTTATTGAGATAGACTGTCATGATACTACAATCTTTTTTTGCCAATTGTTTTAATAATCTCTGACGCGTAATAGGTTTTTCCTGAAAACAATGCAAAACTCCACCTCGTTTTTTATGCTTTTTCTTTAAGCTTCCATGTGTCTTTGAAACCACTTTTTCAATTGGCCCCTTCTTTGAAGAAAATAAAAAAGTTATAATGAAAAATTTTGACGTTCTCTTTTTAGAAAAATCAAAACCTAAATCTCCACTTTCATCTAAAAATATATAAGCCATGCTTTAATTATCTTTTATTTACCCTCCTCAAGTGCGAGCTTAGCCAGTGTCAACGCTCCCTCTTTTGAACCGGCAACACACATAAATCCGCCTCGGTGGCAGAAGATGACATCGTCCACACCTGTCGCCCCCACCAAATTTTCACCACTCAACCCTCTCCATCTTTCCGGCAACGGCTTCCTTGTCTCAAATGTTTTTTTATCTTTGTTTATGGCGACTACTTGCCAGTTTAGAACATCGCTTCTGTAAAGGACAGCGTATAAAGGTTCCGGATATTCAAGAAGCACACGAACGACATTCTCTCTTCCATAATCCCCTGTTTCTTCAAAAATAATCAATTGCTTATCTTTTGATCTATTATAATACCCTTTAATTTTATCTTCCACTTCCACCTGATCTTTTGTAATCTTAATCTCTCTTTCTAATATCTGTCTTGCTAAAGATACGGCTTCAAGAAATTTTTCATCAAAACTTTTTTCCTTCTCTTTCCATGTCGGCCTAAACATATTTATAATGCCGGTAATTGTATAGCCATACACATCAGGAAAAATATATTCCTTCACTAAATCCACCCCATTGTCGCCAGCATCTATCACTTGAACTAACTTCTCGTCTATACGAAGAGCTACTTCAGGAGAACCGCAGAGTGTCGTCCCAAACTTCTTCCAGATCAAACCAAAAGATGCATAAGGGATCCCGTTCTCCCTCTCTCCGGCGCCACCAATCTGATGATGGTCAAATTTATTACTTTCTTCATTATATTCTCCTCCGATATCAACCACATAATCACCATTTTTTATTATCTCCGGATCTCTCGTCCTTAGGACCTCAAATCCGTCGTCGCCAAGAATAAGCCTGAGTGTCGCCACAGCAAACACATCGTCTGAATGAAACTTGCCATTGTGAGTAATAATCTTTTTCAT
>PFDM01000045.1:0-914 GCA_002772825.1 Parcubacteria group bacterium CG10_big_fil_rev_8_21_14_0_10_38_31
ATTGTGTTACTCATTGTTAAACACCGAGTGTTCAACAACTGGTGCAATCATTTCTGTTGCACTCTTTGTGTCGCCACAAAGTTCGGACTATATCTTTCCCACATAGCTATTTTGAATAGCGACGTGGGAGTTGGGTTGTAGTCTCTGAGGGAATTAAAATTAATATACTTAAGACTTTTTAATCGAAAGATTTGTAATTAGATTTTTTAAATCTGTGACTCTTCCATCTCTTTCTTGAGAGTTGGGTTCTGTCTCATCATTAATTTTTTTTGCTTCTTTTTGTATACTTACCATTTCTTCAACCGATAAACTATTAATTTTTGAATCAAAAAAATTGTTTAATGAAGTTTCTCCTTCGATTAAAAAATTTTCCTTTCTAAGTCTAAATTCTTCCATAATTTTTATTCCCTGCTGATTAACCGCAGGTATACATTGTTACTTATAATATATAAGTAGTATATCATACTCGGTTTTTCCAGCATATTACCAACTTCCTCCCTTGATTTCTCTCGGGACCCCCTTATTTATTTGTTTTTAGCGTGAACCACCTAGGAGGCGCCACGGATTCGACCAACCAAAGTGTCAAGGTTGAACCTTGACATATCTATTTGATTGACCGAAGGATAGCGCCCCACTAAAACTGCCCGCCAGACACTGTTCCTCGCCGTTTTTGCCGTCGAGGTTAGAAAATATATCATTACAGAGTGGTATTTCACTGACGGATCAATATCCCCCGAAAGGGATATCTCAAATCCTCCCACCTATGCTACGCAGTAAAAACATATCCTCAATGCCAAGTTGCAGTAAAGCTTCCGGGGTCTTTTCGTCTAACTGCAGGTAACCGGCATCTTCACCGGTACTGTATTTTCACCGAGCGAGTCCCCGAGACAGTTCCCCAGTCGTTACACCATTCG
>PFDM01000045.1:938-1962 GCA_002772825.1 Parcubacteria group bacterium CG10_big_fil_rev_8_21_14_0_10_38_31
AATCACAAATGATTACGATTTTCTCTTATTTCTAAGAGCATAGACTATATCTTCATCTTAAGAGAACCTATAAATTTTATCTTAAGAGTCGGCGTGTTATAGCAATGTGTTCTCAAATTTAATTGAGGCATTTGCTATCCTCCACCTCATCGGCGGAAAGTCGTTACGGGTCTAAAAGATTTCTCTAGTAGTTCCCACGGTATTATCTTTCCTTCAACGCTTTTATCCTTGAATAAAAGCTCCAGTTAAGACTTCACCGTTTTTAGCCGAATTTTTCACTGGCGTTACCGCCAGGGCTGGCAATTCAATTACCAGACACAAACTGTTACTTTTAACTCCGAGTTGGAGTTATGACCTCGAAAATTCTATTATTCTTTTTACGAGGCGGTCCGATGCGAATCGGACTCTGCATATCGCTATGCAGTTCAGACCATATCATATTCTCTGATTTCAATAGATTTCAGAGATCTCAGCGTGTGGTCGTTGAGGAGCCTAAAATATTTTTCAAAATTTTAGTTTCCTGCGGATTGTCTGCACTCAAAGCATTTTTACTCATCTAGCAATTATATCAAATACCAGACAAAGTAGCTTGAGATACTCAGAGTTTCCCGCATATAGCCAAGTTTTCAGTAAGAATCACTCCTTACTGTCCCAGTCTTTTAGGAATTTCGCTACCTTAGGACAATTCGTCTCTTTTTATTATCTGGCGGTAGCACCAGAGGCCTCATTGTCGCCAATGAGATCGGACTATATCATCTCGTTATTCTCAATTAAGAGAGTCGAGTCTAGCGTATAGTCTCTGAGGATTTCCGCTTTCGCAGATCTTTCCTGCTGATTGACCGCACCGGATAGATTTTTACTCTTGAGAGTACTACCGGATACACGGTGTTTCCAGCATATAGCTAGATTTTATAACTACAATTGTGCTTATAGTTATTGCCGACATTCACCAGGGCTTACAACAATCACCATCCCGAGACTTGCGTCGAGAGACAACGTCGTTGTTTAACCTTCTGGCATTGGT
>PFDM01000045.1:1973-4745 GCA_002772825.1 Parcubacteria group bacterium CG10_big_fil_rev_8_21_14_0_10_38_31
GCACCTCGCTACGCTCGGGCGGAATTATCAATTTTTAATTCTTAATTTTCATTAAATTTTCAATGTCCCAATTTTTAAACATTGGAAATTAGAAATTATTTGAAAATTTTAAATTGAAAATTTTAAATTCCGTGCCAAATGCAATGAGGCACGGTCGGGCAGGCCTTATACCGAAGGTACGGCCGCTTTTTTGCCGAGTTCCTTGGGGACCTCTCACTCGTTCGCCTTGGTCTTCTCGACCTGACTACCTGTGTCGGTTTACGGTACGGTTTTTATATATTTATGCTTAGAAGTTTTTCTTGGAAGCGTGCTTTGTAAAATACCCTTTGACGAATCTCCGGGTTTTGATATTGCTTGGATTTTCCGCCTTAAGCGGAAGTCGTACGGATTTACCTATACAACACCCTCACAACACCAACTCAAATCCAATAATGAGCAATACATACTACACTTCGTCCATCCATCGCAACATACAAAAGTCACGGAATATTAACCGTGTGTCCATCGAGTACGGCTTTCGCCATTCCCTTAGGCCCGACTAACCCTTGGCTGATTGACATCGCCAAGGAAACCTTAGTCTTTCGGCGCGCGCAGTTTTCATGCGCGTTGTGGTTACTTGTGCCAACATTCTTACTTCGCAACGCTCCAGAGTGGGTCACCCCTTCTCCTTCACAGCTCGGTCCGCTTTGAGGCGGACGATGCGAATACTCTCCTACCGCTTGTAAACTTCATCAAGGAGCGATTTTAAAATCAAAATCGCAAAAAACTTTTAAAGAACATTACTTTTTACATCTGTGAGAGATGGTGGAGAGGGTGGGATTCGGACCCACAGCCAGATTTTCAACATCGCCCCGGTAAAGGACTTTTTCGTTGAAACCTGAAATGTCTATTACATCCTCCCCACATATTAACAACTTCCTTGATGAAGCTTACAAACCCTCAGTTTCGGTACATAACTTAGCCCCGATTATCTTCGGCGCAAAATCTCTGAATGAGTGAGCTGTTACGCTTTCTTTAAAGGGTGGCTGCTTCTAAGCCAACCTCCTCATTGTCACAGAAATTTCACCTCCTTAAGCGCACTTAGTTATGATTTAGGGACCTTAAATAGAGATCTAGGCTGTTTCCTTTTTGACGAACGGAGCTTAGCCCCCGCCGTCTAACTGCCGCATTTTTGACTGTTGGTATTCGGAGTTTGATAGGTCTAGCGAGATTGCTCCCTGTCTAAACCTTCCAGTGCTCTACCCCCAACAGGAACACGCGACGCGAACCCAAAAGCTCTTTCGGAGAGAACCAGCTATTACCAAGTTCGATTAGCTTTTCACTTCTTACCACAGGTCATCCGAAGGAATCGCACGACCAACCGGTTCGGGCCTCCATCTCGCTTTCGCGAGACTTCACCCTGCCCATGGCAAGCTCACTTGGCTTCGGGTCTAATATATACGACTATAAACGCGCTATTAACGCTCGCTTTCACTATGCCTCGGAGGGTTTTCCTCTTAGGCAGCCACATACATTAACTCGTTGGCTCATTCTTCAATAGGCACGCCATGATGGTTCGATTGCTCTCACCACTCTGACTCCTTGTAGGCATATGGTTTCAGGTCTATTTCACTGCCCTAACCGGGCTACTTTTCACCTTTCCCTCACGGTACTAGTTCACTATCGATCTAGAAATATATTTAGCCTTACCGGTTAGTTCCGGCAGATTCCCCCGAGCTACTCGTGTCTCGAGGTACTCAAGAGCATGAACAAAAAAGACTATTCGTTTTCAAATACGGGACTATTACCCTCTAGGGTGCTTCTTTCCATAAGCTTCTTCTAACAAATAATTTTGTAACTTTTCTCGTATAAATACGAAGTTCACGTCTTACAACCCCCAGCACCACTTTTACATTTCGAATTTATATGACACATTTTAATCAAACGCATATTTGATAATAATTATCACTTAAAACTCAACTCGTAAAAGTGGTGCTGGGTTTGGGCTTCTGCGCTTTCGCTCGCCGCTACTTACGCAATACTTATTAGTTTCTTTTCCTCCGGGTACTGAAATGTTTTACTTCCCCGGGTTTGCATCCCTCGCTTACGCTCGGGATGATTGCTAAAAGCAATCAGGTTTCCCCATTCGGAAATCTCCGGATCAAAGGTTGCTAGGCACCTCCCCGAAGCATATCGTCGCCACGCCACGTCCTTCATCGCTATTTCTAGTCTAGGCATCCACCATACGCCCTTGAATTTCCTATTAGGAAATCCAAAAACCACCCCTACTTAACTTTACTTTGTAAAGCTTCGTAGGATTTTAATTTAATTTCATTTACCCCGCTTAACGGGGTTTTTGTCCTGCCTCATGAGACTCTCCATCTTCATTTAGCAGTTTTTTCTCAAAAACAAGCTTCGCTCGTTTAAGAGAGACCCACTTACAACAAACAAAGACCCCTCGCTTCGCTCGGGACTTACAGCCCCTTAAAAAACGTGGTAATTTGTCATAGTGGAATTATATTGTCAAAATACTATCTTATGCTTCCGTATCTTTACTTCCTTACCTTCCCAAAACCACTTAAAATAATCTTAGGAAGACATAGAATTAAATTAAAAACCACTTCTTTAGAAGTGGGTCAAGACAAACCAGAGAGTATTTTACTCTCTTCTTCGCCTTACCTTTAAACACTTCAAAAACATAGATATATTTAGTATACACTCTATTAAAAACCTGTCAAATTTATATTTATTCTAAATGTGGAGAAGCTGTAAATAACAAAAAATACTCTATAT
>PFDM01000045.1:4765-5609 GCA_002772825.1 Parcubacteria group bacterium CG10_big_fil_rev_8_21_14_0_10_38_31
GAGTATTTTTTGTTTTAGATATTTTTATCTAAATTTTAAGATTATTTTTTGTCTGAAATTTCTTTACCAACTCTTTCAATCACTCTACCCGCAGCTTCTTGTCCACCCAAACCGAAAGCCAAACCGAGTCCCAAAGAAAGAGCTACTACCAAACCGGTGAAAATTGTTTGCACAAATCCAGAGGCAATACCAAGTTGAGAAAGAGTTACAAGGATTGCAAAAATCCAAATAATCCATTTGGTGAGAGTTGCCAAAAATTTTGCTGAAGTTATTTCAGCAGTCATAGCAGAAGAAAGAACTACTTTTTTCATAGCATCAGCTACCAAACCAGCTGCAATAAGTATAAGAACGGCAACGATAACTTGAGGCAAGTAATTAAGAATATCTTTTAGAAATATTGTTACTTGAGAAAGTTGCAAAACTTCTAGAGCTCCTATTAAAAAGACCAAAATCACAAACCAGCGAACAAGAGCTCCCAAAAAAGAGCCCGAATTTAAACTTATACCTCCTTTGTTAAGAAAATCTTCTACTCCTGCTCTACGCAAAGCATCATCTACTTTGATAGCTTTCATAACTTGAGAAATTATCCTCCCCAAAAGAGCCCCTATCCCCCAACCTAAAAGGACTATCACAATGGCCACTACTAAATTTGGCACAAAACCAACTACACCGAGCCATAAATTCTTAAATGAGAGAGATAGAACCTCGCTCCAAGTATTTATTGTCATATTATTTATTAATTATTAAAACTAGTAATTACACCATAAAATATACACCTTTGAAATACATCTGCAATTAGAAATGTGGATAAATAAATCCTACAAATTTAGCTTATTTATGATTT
>PFDM01000016.1:0-483 GCA_002772825.1 Parcubacteria group bacterium CG10_big_fil_rev_8_21_14_0_10_38_31
ATCTAGAGCTTAGAAGGCTCTCGTTCTATCCATTGAACTACGAGGACATTGTAAAGATTATACTGTTTCCAGTGTATATCGCAACATTGCTCTTAAGGTAGATTTCCCTTTTGAACTTTTAAAATATTTCTCCCTTTTCAAAGCATCTTGTTCATTATAATATATCTCAATAAGTACCGGGTTAAAATCTTTGTTTCTATGAGATAGTTTCGAGTTTTTATGTTCTATTAACCTTCTTTCTAAATCCAATGTAAAACCCACATAAAATCTTCCCGAGGAAATATTATATAAAACGTAAACAAAATATTTCATGTGTTTCTTATATTTAGGAATCGCCATGCACCACTAAAGGGTGCGTGGCGCTGTGTACTCTTTAGTAGTACACAGCGGACCTAGATCTAGAGCTTAGAAGGCTCTCGTTCTATCCATTGAACTACGAGGACATTGTAAAGATTATACTGTTTCCAGTGTATATCGCAACAT
>PFDM01000016.1:491-14449 GCA_002772825.1 Parcubacteria group bacterium CG10_big_fil_rev_8_21_14_0_10_38_31
TTGCTCTTTTCTAGTCCAAGAAATAATTACAACACTTTAACCAAAATTAACATAATATCAAAGTGTCTCCTTGATATGACTCGAGGACATGGTGTTATATAGAGGGGTCTTTTATCTCAGGATTCTTTATTAACAACTCATCAAAATGAGCCTTTTTCTCATCTATATTTTTAATTATCTTATCAAGTAATTCCTCTTTTAAAGTGAGTGTTTTGACGAAAGTAGACTCATCACTTTTTACATTTTTTAATTGCCAGATACCATAAGCACTCCACAAAATAACAATTAAAAGTATAATCCAAAAAAGGGATATTACGATACGCCAATCTCTATCAGCACTGATATCAATACCATAATTATCTCTAGGATAAAAATAACTTAATTTCTCTTTAAAATCAATGTTTTTCATATAATATAATTAATTATAACTCAGTAACCTTAATGAGAAATTTGCATCCCATATCACATTGGTATCATCATCAATTCCGCTAACTCTTTTTTCTTGGAATGATATATTATCAAAAATAACCTGATATTTTATATTCTCCAACAAAACCAAATATTGAAATATGTCAGCAAACGATCCAATAGCTTTAAATTGAAAGATTGGTTTCTCGCCACTATCACTTTTTGAAATATCCACTGACCTAAATTCCATTTCAACGCCTGATTCTTTTGCCAAGGTCTCTATCTCTTCTATAAAACTTAAAACATCTTTTTGCCCTATAAAGACAGCGTTGATTTTATCTACCCGAGGAGAAAGACTCAAGAGGTTATCTTTAAGTATCTTTGCCTCTTTAGTATCTTTCTCTTTTGAATACATCTCACTCCTAGACGATAAGACTCTGTCATTTATCTCTTTTATTTTCATATTTATAAACCATAAAGATACAACCGCAAAAGCGTTTATCGCAATAACTAATCCTATAGTTAAAATTATTTTTTTATTTATAGCGCTTAATTTCATAATTCAATAGTCATAGTGAAAATTATATCATTCTCTTTCAATAGATTGGACAAAGGGGAACTGACAACGCTAAACATTTCATCGGCTTCTAATCTTTTCTTAAAACCTACAAAATCAGAACGCTTATCGCTCTTGCCTGTTATCATTAGCTTACCATCTTTGTCTTTTTCATATTTAAAATAATTTATCTTAATCCCGCTTGTCTTAAGTGAAATTATCCTTTCAATCAATATGCTAACTTGTCTGACTTCGTCATTGTTCTTTTCATATAAAGAGAGTCTTTTATTAAGAATATCCAAATCTTTATAAATATTATCTGCTTCAATTGAACTATCCCTCAACTTTAAGACATCAAGCTGAGCGGAGATGTCTCTTTCTTCAAAAAATAATGACAAGAATATCGGCAATGACAAGACAAAGGATATGGCAATAATGATAAAAACAAGAATACCTACAACGGAAAATAAGCGGATTAAATAATCTTTTTTATTTATAATCTTATCTTCAGTTGGTAGTAAGTTTATCATTTCTATATGACGCGTAATGCTAATCCTAATGCCGTAGAATATATCAAGGATTCTCTAAATGTAATACTTGGTATCTTCTCGTCAAAAGATAGTATATTAATCCATGGGTTTGCCACTTCCACCGGAATCTTCAACTCATAAGAGATAAACTCCGGCAATCCTATCAAGTTAGAATCGCCCCCCGATAAGATAATTTTAGAGATTTTTTTTCTCTTTTCTCCATGTTCTTCCTCCCTGTTGAGCCAGAAAGCAAATATCCTATCAACCTCTTCTTTAATAGTTGAAATTATCGGCAAGATTGCATCATACACCTTCTCGTTTTCCTTAGTTTTAGCGAATCCTTTTTCTTTCTTTACTTCTTCTGCTTTTGAGAGGTCAACAGCAATGGCACCAGCAATAGCCGAGTCAATATCAATACCAGAGACTCTTATAGTAGAGCTAAACATAACCATATTACCAACGGTTACTATAAAGCTAGTATGTGTCCTGCCAAAGTCAATTATCATCTTGACCTCATCATCTATTTTACCAATAGGAGTTAACGCTCTAGTTAAAGCGTGCGCTTCCATCTCAAAAGATACAGGATTAAATCCGGCACCGGAAAACACGTCCCTATAATCATTGACCACTTTATCCGAGAAGGCGATAATGTTTATATCATAATGATTTTTATCTTTACTGATATCATAGTCAAAAATTGTTTCACTTGCAGAAAGGGGGATGTTCTCCTCCAACTGCAAATCTAAAGATCTTCTAACATCACTTTTTTTCATCAACGGGATAGTCACCTTAGAGATATAAGCTTTTTCTTCCGGCAAAATAACAGCGATATGGTCGCTATGAAGTTCCTTGCGAAAGTCTTTCAAAAAACGAGTTAACTCGTCTTTCTTTTTTATGTCGCCTATCTCTATCAGACCCCCTGGAATCATCCTCTGGCCAAACTCCTTTAGAACAATTTCTCCCTTGTGCCTTCCAAGCATCACATATTTGATAGACCTGTCAGAAATATCCAACCCATAGACTAGGGGTTTAAGGAACCGCGGAGTGGGAAATATATTAAAAAATGTTTCTGATATCATCTCTCTTATATTTTACTTTTTTATAGATATTAATTCAATACTGACTTATGAATAAAAGGACCAAGATAAGAAACCGATCTCACAACATCTACATTACCACGTGCCAGACTCATGACATCTTCATCCTTTGGATGATTAAAATATTGTGAGGATGGCGTTTTAAAGGAATAAATAATAAATCAAAATAAAAATTTAAAGATAAAAAATACCGCAATAACAAGAGCGACAAAAATAAAAGAAAAAAGATTAAAATAACGATAAATAGAGCTTGAAACCTTCTTACCGAATATCTTCATAATAAAAGCAATTATAAAAAATCGTCCACCTCTGCCCACCAAAGAAGCGATTATAAAATAGAAGAGTGATATATTAAAAAATCCGGCAGATATAGTTATGATTTTATAAGGGATAGGGGTGAAAGCGGCGATAAAAACAGTCCAGAAGACATTGGCCTCATATTTAAAAGCGAGATTTTGCATCACTTCATTTAGCCCATAAAAGTCAACAATAATCTTCCCAACACTGGAGAAGAATAAAAAACCTATAACATACCCGACGACCCCACCCAAAAGAGAACCCAGTAGTGTTATAAATGCGTAATACCACCAATATCTTCTCCGAGTGACAAGAATAGCCACGAGAAGAAAATCAGGGGGGATAGGGAAAAATGAGCTCTCAGCAAAAGATAAAGCAAACAATGCTCTTGTAGCATGCCGACTGTTGGCATAGCGCAGAATCCAGCTTTTCATCCATTCTCTCAAATTGTTTAGAAACGAAAAAATCATTTATTTTAGTTGTTTTACCACTTGGAGGCCTCGCCTCCAAGTGATTTTTTGCGGTCAATGTAACTCTTTAGGATTATGGTGGCGGCTTCAGCGTCAATTACTTTTTTAACATTTTTTTTATCTAGGCGCGCCTTTGTCGCCCGGCGACCTAAATTATCATCTTTAGACAAAAGAATTCTCGCTTCTCTAGTAGTAAAAAATTCATCTTCAAATTCAACTTTTATACCAGTCGCTTCCTCAATCTTTTTTTTAAATTTCAGAATATCAACCATAATGGGATTAGGATTCCCTTTTGAGTCAATGGACCTTCCTATTATAATTTTTGAAACATTATTCTTCTTATATACACTTAAGACCTCTTCTACCGATTTATCAATACCTTTATTTATAATCACCGAGCTCGGGAAAGCAAAAGAAGCGCTTTCATCTGTAAGAGCTAAACCTATATTTTTTTTACCGTAGTCTATGCCTAAAAAACGCATTATGCCTTAGAGATTGGCTGAGACTCTATTATATAAAAATTATTCTTCTCAAAAGCCCACTCTATCTTCTGAGGAACTCTATCATATAGATCCTCTATCCTCTTGGCAAGATTGGCAAGAGAAAGAATCTGAGCATTTGAAAGTTTCTGTTTTGACTGCAACACAGACCCGACTTCAACTTCATTAGTAGTAGAACCTACCCTTGTTAACATTGTCTTCTGGGGGAAAATAGTCTTACCCAATATCTTCCAATTATTCTTATCTACAATATAGGTGTCTCTAGCAATCCCTTTAGTATTAACCTCTTCATTCAAGCCAAAGCTTGCTTCAATGACTATCTGCTTCCTATCTTTAGTAATGGGGTGAGAAGTAAAACAAACCCCCGACACTTCGGCGTCTATCATCTTCTGGATCAACAAGGCCACTAAAGGCTTTTTCATCTCTATATTTTTCTCTAGACGATAAGCTATGGATGCCGGAGAGAAAGATGACGCCCATATCCTTTTGATAGTTCTTATAAGATTATCGCTGCTTACATTAAGCTGACTGGGAAATTCTCTTGATAGTGATAAACTCAATACATCGCCAATGATAAAGGAAGGTCGGACTGCCACATATTCGGCTTTCAACTTTGAAAACTCATTGAGAACTTTTGTCTCAAGACTCTTTGGAAAATTGATATTATTCACCAAATTCACTATCTCATTTGAAGCATGAAGTATTGAATTCATATCATCTAAAGAAACTTTACTTGCGTCCATAATAGTGTTTATCCTCGCATAAAGACCCGCCTCTTCCATAAACTGCTCAAAGACAGAAGTCATGATAAACCCCGGAGGGACTAAGACTTTCGCATTGAACATGTCTCGCAAGAAAATCCCCTTAGACCCTACCACCTTTAGATCTATCTTATTCATATCTACTTCCTCTCTTTTATCTTCAACTTTTTTGCTATTGATATTAACTTCAGCCATATAAAAACATTATACACTAATAATAAATTATATACTCAATTCTTCTGTGGATTAAAATTATTTGTATTTAATAGCCTCAAGTGGAGCAATCCTGGAAGCACGGATAGCCGGCCATATACCGGTGGCAAACCCGATAACCGCCGAGAAAATTATTATCACGAACATAAATCCCGGGGGCATCTGGAATATCTCTACTGACTGACTGCCAATCCTATTAGCCAGAACATTGAAAGCGAAGTTAAATAACTTGGAGGTGCCTATACCTATCGCCGAACCGCCGACACCCCCCAAGAAACCAATAATCACGGCATCTGATATCACAATCTTCCAGATGTCAGTGTTAGACGCGCCGATCGCTTTCATAATCCCTATCTCCTGAGTCCTCTCCAAGAGGACGATAGTCATAATATTGAGCATTCCAATAGCTGAGATGACAAGCGCGATAAAGCCGAAGAAACCCAACACGGCCTGAATCCCGCGGAATATCTTCCTTGTTTCATCCACCGTATCAGAAATGGAAGATATGATATATCCTTTATTTATAAGGTCTTCTTTAATGACGTCAAGACTTTTCTCGTCGCGGACTTTTACCTTGGCTTCAATATATCCATCAATTTTAACATCTTTAAACTCAGTATTTAGAACATAAGAAAATGGTGATTGATCATCATCTATAACGCCACTGATGTTTAACGTCTTTTTATTTTCATCTAATACAGACAGACTCTTTTCATCTATTATTCCGGGCTCAATACTTGAAATAACAGTCGGACTTAATTTAATCTTTTTTCCTATCACATCTCCCTCATCAAACCCCATAAGTATCGCCACAGCTGAAGAGATAACCACACTTCCTTCGTTTATCTCTATAGGCAATCCGTCTTTTGCCATAAGACCGGCGAGAGAAAAATAATCAGCATCTATTATAAATATAGAAGAATCTATCCTGACATTAGACATCTCTATATTGCCATTATATTCAACAAGTGGGCTTATCTTCTCCACCTCTTTAATCCTTCTTATATCTTCTATCCTATCTTTAGAGATAAGTGTCTCCTCCGGTAGAGTGACGACTAAAGAAAGCAGTGAATCTTCAGTAGTAATCCTCTCCAAGACAGTCTTCTGGAGTCCATATCCGAAACTTATAAGAAACAAGATTACACCGATACTGATACTGATACCTAAGATAGTAAGGATAGTCCTCATACTACCCGAAGTAAACATTCTTCCGGAAAGAAGAGCGAGGGTTTTTAACTCAATCTTTTCTCCCTTGGCATCTTCTATATTGATTCTCTCTGTGCCTACACCCACACCGTCACTAACTTCTCCTATCTTAATCTCTCTTAATTTATCTTGAGTGTCAAAATGATCAGACTCATTCTTATTGTGTGAAAATTTCTTACTATAACGTATATAAATTATGTCTAAGAAAGTATTTATGAAAAATACCGCATGCCAATATAACTCCGAGATAAAATATTTAAAATCTTTTTGCTTTTTAAAAAATCTTGAGATAAGACCATTGGAGCCAGCTTCATTCTTACCTGAAACCATATCCATAAACTCTACGAAAAACATCCCCCTCTCATCAGGAGGGACTTCACTATAAACCACCGGTAAATAAGCGAAGGAACCTTGAGGGTCAGGAATTGACGCAAATTCAAAGACATCTCCCCTTCTTGAGATCTTACCTGTCTCTGCCCCTGAACTAGGCTGGCTGTTTATTTTCTTCTTGTTGTTGTTTTTCACCGCTTTTTATTGTTTGTAATAAATTAAGAAAAATATTAATTTTTTCATTTAATATGACGGCGTCATCCTTAGACAGGCTTAACCCCTTCTCCTCGCGTGGCGCGATAAGGAACTTACTCATACTCTCTTCTGTCACGATGTCTGACACTCTAAACTCTATAATCTCTGCCAGTCGTTCTCTCTGCATAGAATCAAGCGTGAACCCTATTTCATGAGAGATGATATCAACGATATCGTTACGGTCTATCTTATGGAAATATTTAAAGAACATAAGATTGTTCTCCATTCTCATCTTCTTTAGAAGTCCCTCTATCTTCTTTACCCGGAGAGGAGAGAAGCCCAAACCACCGACCCTGATAGGCGAACTGAAGAAACTCATAAGCTCGTCCCAAGAGATCATATCCATCAAAAACTGCACTAATTTATGTTCAACCCGTTTTCCCAGTACATCTTTCTCTTCCCCTTCAAGCACAAAATCAACCAGAGAAGACGCTAACTTCTGATTGATCTCTGAGACTTTATTTTTATCAATATCTCCAAACTTCTCCTGAGGAGTCATCTTATTTTTATTCATCTCCACCTTTGACAATGTCCCTCCCCAAAGGAAAATCACTTTATCGGCAAAAGGAAGGTAATTCATATCATGAGTAACGAAAAGGATAGTCTTCTTCTGCTTTACATTCAAGTCGTGAAGGATTGTGAGCACATCATAAGCGGATTTAAAGTCCAAGTTTCCCACCGGCTCATCAGCGATAATTATATCCGGCTCAGTGATAAGGGCTCTGGCAATCGCCACTCTCTGCTGTTGACCGCCTGAGAGTGAAGATGGTAATTTATTCTTCTGAGGCAACACACCCAGCACCTCAAGCTTAGCCTCGGCTTTTTCAATCGTATCTTTATTATTCTCCCCCCAGAAAAATAACGGCAAGCAGACATTATATAGAACTTTTATAGTCGGTATGAGGTTATAAGCCTGGAATACCATTCCCATCTTCTTCTTTCTTATCTGGAGAACTTCATTATCAGAAGCGCTAGCTATATCAACACCGGCGATAGTTATCTTTCCGTCTCTGATATTGTTATCCAAGCCAGCCAAATGATACAGAAGAGTAGACTTACCACAACCGGAAGGACCAAAGATTATCACATATTCACCAGGAAAAATTTCCACGCTAATATCCTTCAAGACATGTGTCTCCTTTGGTGTCCCTTCATCAAAGACAACATTTAAATGTTCTACCTTTATTATAGGCTGTCGTTGTTCTAACATAACTTTTATTATTATAACATAACACAAACAGCTTTCTAGTTTTTTTAGCTTTTAGTTTCGTTAGGATTAAGATTCCTTATCATTACATTCAGCATCTTCATTACTTCTTCTAATAAAGAATCTGCTTTAGCATAATCTAATTTTTTTTGTGTTTGATAATTTTTTAGCTATTTCAATTTGAGTTTCTAACTCTGCTCCGGAACTATAAGAAATTCTTAGAAATTGCAAATAGTCTTTCCTTGTACCCCTGTATCTACCCTCTGCAATATTAGAGGGAATAGATACTGCCGATCTTCTCATTTGTGAAGTTAACCCATAAACTTCTTCTTTTAGAAATTTTTCAGTTAATTCGTAGACAAAAAACAACTAATTCCATTACCCTCTGCCAAACTATTAAATCTTTATACGAGTGAATCATCCTAATAAGCTAACAAACTACCGACTCTTGCCAAAGTTAAATATATCTTCCACATTCTTGATGATAAGCTGAGTGACGGATTCTGATTGCTTCGGCGTCAATATCGCGGTCGCCTTGGAAGTAGAGACCTGGCCGGCAATATCTTCACTTATGACTTTAATCCTATACACACCACCCGGTTTCAAATTTGTAAGGGTAACGATATGTTTAGTCACAAATTCGTCATGATCCTTTATATTCGGTTTTTTCGGTTCTTCAACGCCCTCCCAATATACTACTTTACTCTTTGCCGGCTCATTAGTCGTCCAAGAGATTATAGTCTGCACTTTATTTAACTTAGGATACACAGCTTGGTCAACTTTAATCTGGGACATCACAGGTGGTTCTTCATCAGCGCCAGTCCTCTTTCTCCCTAGATCAAGTAATGCTATCTCACCGTCACTCGTCCTGCTCTTTATCTCTAAGTCATAAATAGTATCCATATCAAGTCCTTCTAGTATAATCCTATGGATAAGCGATAGGTTTGGATCTCCCTTCGTCTTACTCTCTGAGATTATCTTATTGCCTTCCCTGACTGGCGTATACGAGACAGAGGAGTCGGCCATGTTGTTAGTTGTCCACTCTACCATAATACTTGCCTCTGAGACGGCAGTATTATGAGCGATAATCTCAAGCTCTTCTTCAGTCGTTATAACTTTGAACTTTTCACTCTTTGTCTCGGCGCCAAGTCGGTTCTTAGACTTTATCCTCATATAATACTCTGTATTCGTCTTAAGGTTGGCAATCTGTACCTCGTGGTCTGTGACATATTCATCAAAGTTTCCCGCCTGATAATCAAACTTAGGATCATTCTCATCAAACCTATCAGACTCTATAAAGTCTACTATGGAGTTTGCCTCCACATCTGTCTTCCACTTTACAATCGCGGAGTTTGCGGTAGTTATGACATCCGGTTCTTTAGACAAGAGGATAGGCGGAGGGACGAAGTCTTGCACTTCCTTAAGGAAGCTCTCTATGTCTTGTTCTTCTGAAGCTGTGTCGTTACCTGAAATATCGCTCTTTATCGCAATCTTCTGAGAATATGTCTCCAAGAAAGTCCTGAACGTCTTTATAGACTCAGAGATAGGACCCTTATCGGCTTCTTTAGCCAAGGCCTCTTCCACGAGAGCAATCCTTTCTTTTCCTTTAATACTGAAAGTATAATCGTTGCTTTCTCCTAAATTCCCAGACTTATCGCGAGAAGAAACTTTGAAGTGATATGTCTCGCCCGGTTCAAAATTTATAAGAGGAAGAACAACCTTATGCGAGTAAACCGAATCTCTTCTCCTGCCAAAGCCAAGCGCGCTATACTCTGTCGTCTTGCCATATTCTACGAAGCTGTCCGATTCTTCTGTAGTTTGCCAACTTATTATTATCCCATCTTCTGTCACTTGAGACAATACAGTATCTATGTCGGGACTATTCCTATCTCGGGGTGAACCACTAGTGGAAATAGAGACGACCGTCACTTTCTCCGATTCACCAATCTGTGTCTCAAGTGTGGTAAACGAACTCTCTGTGGAGGAAGCGCTGTTTCCGGAAGCATCTACCGAGCCCACCATAAAGTAATACTTGGTAGATGGCGACAAATCAGACAACGACACAATGTGGTTTATATCCAGGTCAGAAACTTTTGTCGTAATAGTGTCATAGACACCGGAAGCAGTGCCGTATTCAAGCTGTGAAGTGGCCTTCTCGTTCGTCGCCCAGGTTATATCAGCTGTTGTGTCATTCACACTGGCAGATACAGAACTGATAGTCGGCGCAGAAGAGTCCGAAGAGGTGGTAAACACATAATACTCTTTGACACCGCTTAACACATTGTAGTCGTAAGAGGTGGAGTAAGTGCCGGTATCTTCAGGAATGGCTCTCAAGTAAATATAATATCTTGTCCCGGAAGAAAGACCGGTTTGAGTGACGGACTGACCGGTAGTGCCATAACCTGCTGTGCAATTGCCGGAGGTGGCAGGTGGTTTGCTCGTGCCGTAGAATACACAGGTCTGCGCACTAATATCCGCGCTAAATGCTATTGTCGCTGAATTGTTAGAAACATCGGCTATGGATACATTTGAGATGGACGAACCATTTAATGTGGTAAATGTATAATCTGACCCGCCATTGCTCGTAGATGAAGCCACATTACCTTGAGCGTCGCGAGACTCAACCTTGTAATAATAAGTGGTATTGGCTGAAAGTCCGGACAAGACGACAGTAGGGGTTGCCGAATATGTATCTACCACCTGTCTTAAGTTATAACTCGTATTCCCAGCCGAATAGTAAACCGTTGATGTGGCGACAACACTGTTTGTCCACGAGATAGTGACAGAATCCGTGGTAGCGCCAGATGAAGCCACACTTCCGGATGTGATAGTCACCGGCGCCAGCCCCGGCTCATCGCCGTTTTGCACACCATCGGCCGTCCCATACACAGAAGACGATATATAAGAAACATTACCGTCTACATCCTCAGTTGTCACTTTATAATAATAGGTTCCATTTAAAGAGACAGTCTGGTCGGTAAAATAATTTTCAGAGATGGTAGAGACAGACCCCACTTGAGTATAAGTGGCATTGTCTTCTGACCTTAAAATATTGTATTTGGCAAAACCGGGCGCTGGTGTCGCCGACTGCTTCCAAGCGACAAACAGACGATAATCTGAAGTACCAACATTTGAAGTGTCTTGGATTATAAGCGTAGTTGGTGTCTCCGGTGTCACAGAAGTCGTAGTGGCGGTAGTATTGCCATAAGAATCTCTAAAGACAGTGTATGTAGTGTCTGGGTCGGTAGCAAGAGAGATAGTGGTGGTAGAAGAAAATGATGTCCAAGAGGCGTCCGCCCCTGTAGAGTCAAGCCCTACTCTGTATTGTAAACTGGAGTTATCTGTAGCATCAAGCACGAGAGCCGCCGGTGTAGTACTCGCCCTCACACTTGCCGGCACAGACCCCAAGACCGGGTCCTTCACGTCCAGAGTGAAGATGGCTGAAGCTTGAGTGGCGGTGTTGTTAAGCGCCTCGTTATCATTTACTGTCACTCTCACCTTGGCTTGTTCTGTATATGTGCCATTTATATGAGATTTGGCGTTCCAGACTGCTGTATAGGTAGTATAAGTAGATTCATTCATAGCCACATTGGTGATATCACCCGTCATATATGTAGAGGTGGCAATGCTCGTCCAATTGTTTCCATTGTCTGTAGAGTATTCAAAAGTAGGAGTGACGAAGCCGGCATTAGTCGTACCAGCCGTAGTATCAATATCTCTCACTTTGTATTGGATAGTCACTAGCCCAGTGCCGGAATTTTGACTCGCCGATACTCCACTATTACCGAAAGTCGCGTCAAAGTCTGGAGGCGCGTTTATAACATAAGTGAGTGTCACATCAGAAAGAGTAGGCGTAGAACCGCCATCTGAAGTGAAGAAAACTTTATACTGTATCCACTGGTCACTCGCCCCATCTGTGTGTGTAGAGTTGATCGTCTCTCCTCCGGCAGGATTGGTATAATAATCCCCCATGCCGGTCGGCCCGAGCCATGAAGTCCAAGTGCCTGGTGAGCCGGAAGAATCCGGCGCCGTCCGTATCTGAAACTTGATATCTTGAGAGCCCGAGACACCACTCTCCGTCCAAGAGATAGAACTGACCGCGTTAGACGGGTCAAGCGTGTCATAAGCAGATGAAATCAGATCTGCAGACGCTGTATATTGAGAATAATTTACCGTAATATCATTCAGAGTTGGCGTGACCGCGGTGTTAGTAGTTGAAAGCACCGCTTGATATTGGACATATCTATGGCCGTTCGTCACACATCCGCCGGTTGACATTGCGTCGCCCGAAGAAACTATATCGGAACAACTCGCCCATGCTGTGGCAGTAGACATATCGGCGTTTGAATCCGATCTAACTTTGATATCAATCGTCTGGCTATTTAACGTGGCGTTCCACGATACAGTGTTAAAAGAAGAAGGTCCACCGAGGTCAATCACAGCTGAAGTGAATGTGCCGGGAGAGGCGTAGACCACCGTAGCCGTAGTGCTAGAGCCAGTACTTCCAGCTATAGTACCAGACCCTCCTGTCACCGAGGTTGTACCGGCCACAGTACCATCAACATCTGTCAGTATTATTCTTCCTCCACCTCCACCGCCAGCAGAGGTACCAGCATTACCACCAGTAGCTTGAATTGTTCCACTATTAGTAATACTAGCTGTTGATATCGTGATTCTTCCCCCAGAACCGCCACCACTGGAGAAACCTCCACCGTCAGCAGTACCAGTTCCACCGTTTGCTCTCACAATAGCGCCTGAACCTATGGTCACCTCCCCGACGGAAGTTATGTTAATGGCACCTCCACCGCCTCCACCGCCTCCACCAGAATAACCAGCTCCTCCATCCCCAGCGCCACCAGCACCACCCGAACCACCAGTATTAGCGGTATTGTATGTAGCTCCTCCTGTTCCTGCTATTGTCTGTCCTCCATAGTTTCCATCACCACCAGCACCACCGTGCCCGCCACCACCACCATTACCGTTATTATTCTTATTAGGGTGAATATTAAGACCACCGCCTGGGCCAGACCCGCTACCACCAGAATCATAATTTGTACCTCCCGCGCCTCCCGCGTAGCCACCCGCTCCGCCGGCGCCACCAACCATGCCTGAACCATTACCTCCATTGGCGCTTAAGGTGCCGTCAATTGTCACGGCGCCGGTTGCTTTTATAATTAACGCCGTTGTGCCGGTAACATTTACGGTTGCTCCTGCTGAAATATTAAATGTTGTATAATTATATGTCGCTCCGGCCAAACTGCATGTGCCTGAAGTACAACTGTAGGCGCCGTCTGCGCCGGTGCCACCGTCTACCGCAAACAATTGCACGTTCGCCCCACTTCCCGTGCCGTAAACAACCGTACTTGAATTCGTTCCATTCCCAAACCCTCCCCCGGTCGCCGGGCCGGTTGAGGTCAAAGTGCCGTCATCGGTCACCGCGTAAGTCGTCTGTCCAAGAGAAAGGTCGGTGCCTGCGCTCATCGCCGTAGAAGTGGCGCTATAAGCGCTCCAACCGGTCTGGTCGGAAATATGTGAAGCATTGGTCGCGCTTGAACCCGCATCCCAGCTCGTCTGAAGCCAATTATAAGTAGCCGCCTCCACATAAGCGGTGGGCCTGCCGGCGATAGACAAGATAATCGCAAAGATAAGAAGAAACGCCACGAAAGAAGAAAAGCTCGTTGACACAAAGAGTCTCATCCTCTCTCTCACGCTCCTATGGGATGTATAATAATGATAACGTCCCTTAAAACTCTCGGAGTCAAAGCGGATGAAACCGTCACCAGCTTCTTGCGGTTTCATATGCCCCGGTTTCTTCAAGATGATAAGTAGAAATTCCACTGTATCAAAAGCGATGAGATAGATTGCTCTCTTTAATTTTTTCCAAAGTGGGCGGATAAATCTCCCGCGCGCTTTATCTTCTATAATCCCCCCTCTTAAAACTTCTGTCTTTAATTTTAACCTTTGATATAAATTTAATAACATAATATTAATTCTATTATAATACTAAATACTAGATAAACAATCTACTTTATAATTACCAACTGTTGATAACTATTTTTTTACACTTTGAACCCATGTCTCTAATTTCATTTTTAAGTCTTCGCTTACTTTATCTTCACTGCCATATA
>PFDM01000016.1:14485-20773 GCA_002772825.1 Parcubacteria group bacterium CG10_big_fil_rev_8_21_14_0_10_38_31
TAGGGCCGTTTTCAACAGAGAATATCTCTTCCTTAATTAATTTCCATTCCTTGCTTCTAATCACTTCAACCACAGAAAGACCGTTAAAGAATTCCGAATTCACCGCTTTAAATTGCGAACCCGCGTAAACATATTCATTAGACGAAGTCTCTTTACCAAACAAGCTTTGGCCTTGCCTTTTTTCTTCCTCTGGATCATCTAAGCCGAGGATATCAAGTAGTGTCGGCATAAGGTCAACTGTCTGAACCAAAATATCAATCTTGACCGGCTTGTCTAGCTTCGGATGTTTTATAAGGAGAGGGAAGTTCAAGACCGGGTCATAAAAAGTGCCTCGGAGTGGCCCACCCCGCATAAATCTGCCGTGCTCGCCAAAGAGGTCGCCGTGTTCCGACATAAAAATAAATATAGTGTTCTTTTCTAACCCCAAATCTTCCATGGTCTGAAAGAATTTTCCCAAACTATCATCCGCTTGAGAAATTTCACCGTCATACAAAGCGAGCATATGCTCTAAATCACGCTCTGTAATGTCGATATCATGCGTTCCATCCAGAGTGAAAGATGTCTTAACCGTCCAATATTTAACCCCGTCTTTATATAGGGGATCTGTCTGCTTAAACGTCCAGAGACAAGTGGAGAAATCTATATCACCTTTATAGTTTTGATCGAATTTTTTATCAAACGGCTCCTTAGGGGTGAACGGGCAGTGCGTGTCAAAGCCTTGCAAGAAGAAAAAGAATTTACTGTTAGCATTATTTTCAAGCCACTTTACAGACGCCGGCACCAGTGACTCAGCGCTGGAGTAACGAGACGGTCCGCCTGTGCTTAAGATATCAACATTATTTTCAGTATAATTATCTTCATCTACATACAAGTCAAACCCTTGAGCGATATTAAAAAATCTATTATAATCCCCACCTCCGGTAAAGGCGGTCGTCTTGTAGCCATTTTCCTTTAGTACCTCTGCGAAAGTTAAGACATCGTCTGAAAGCTTGCTTCTATCAATCCTATCCATCACGCCATGAGTATAAGGAAACAAAGAGGAAGAGAAAGAGACATTATTAGGCAGGGTCCAAGAGGTGGGCGCAAAAGCATTTTCAAAAACTAAAGAATTTTTGAAAAACTTATCAATATTAGGAGTTGTATCGCGTTCGTATCCGTAGATACCGATATGATCTTTGCGAGTGTTAGTAAGAGAAATAATAATTAAATTACATTCCGGGCATTTTAAGTCTAGATCGGAAATGTCACCGTCGGCCACATTCACGGTTAGTCCATCTATTTTCTCCCTCCACTTGGCGGCTCCGCCGCCAAGTCCACCACTAAATATACCTATCAACACTGCTGTCAGGATTAAAACTATCATCAAAACTATAATTACTTTTTTCATTTATCTACTTATTTATTTTTATTTATTCCAATAAAAGGAGATTCATCTCTCTCCTCTCCTTAATATCTAAAAGAGAACTTTTTGCAAAATCCTCATATTTTTCTTTTCCCTGAAATTGATCCAAAATAATACCTTTATCACAAAATCCGCTTTTATCATCCCCAACATACTCCTCCCAACTAGAGTTCACCAACTTGGCGGCTCCGCCGCCAAGTTGGTGAACTTTGTCATTTAAATTTACATAAACACTTGTATGTAATAATCGCTCGTTTGAATCTATGTGGACTGCCTTAAATGGTCCTTGAAATAAAGATCCACTACGATTATATTTTTTATTAAAAAACCATGAATACCCGCCCAATTTATGCATAAATTTTTCTATACCACTATCAACAGATTGTTCCAAGATAAAATGATAATGATTTGGATTCAGACAATAACAAATAAAATTAACTAACTTTCTTGATTCTCCGTCAATCAAATCATCAAGTTCACTTTTTTTATCTTTGTGAAAAGAATTCTCATATATACTTCCTATCGGCTTAATAGAATTAAACTCATTCATACTCTGAAAAAATCTTCGCAAATCTTCTCCACACAAAAATATTTTACGCTTATCTACTCCTCTATTAAAAATATGATAAAATTCTCCATTTGCGAAACTAATTTTTCTACTCATTTAAACATAATACCACTTGGCGGCTCCGCCACCAAGTGGTAAAGATAATTTTATCTATTTCAAAATCTCACTCAAAACTCTACCTTGCACATAACTAGGAATATCTACACTTAGAAGCTTTAAGATTGTCGGCATCTGATCAACATGAGAAATAGGATCTTTCAGCGCATAACCCTTCTTTACCCCTGGCCCCATCATCATAAATGGTGTCCACATTCCTTTGGTCGTTTTTGCATTTACTGCTTGCTTATAACCAGAACTCAATGGAGCAGTGAAAATCCTTAAATCTTCTGTAACCTCTTCCCACCATTGATACCCAGGCATCACTTCCAAAACAATATCCCCAATTCTGTCTGTCGGAAGCTCAAAATATTTCGGCGCGTCTTCCCATTTTACCGCTTGGACCAAAGGCTTTTTTCCATTGTCATCTTGGAGTTCAGCAATGGCCTTCATAACTTCTTCTCTCAGTTTATCATATTCCAGTCCGGAACCTCGCTTCCAATCACCGCCAAGGCCATCTGGATTTACATAAACATGCGCCATTTTCATATAAATCGCTTTAGTGTTGTTCCAATCAATCGTCGGCTCACCAGTCTTTTCGTCAATTGTAAATTTCAGCCAACCTTTCTGCGCAAACAGATTATTGATACGAACCTGTTTGTAAAGGGGAATCACACCGTGGTCAGAAGAGAATACTATTAGGGTTTTTTCGTCGGCATTTTTTATCGCTTCGCCAAGGATAGCGTCAATCCCCTGATACATTTTCAAGACATCATCCCATGCTTCTTTCTCTTTTTCAGGGCCAGCATAATCTGGATGATTTTTATCTATATTGCGCATCCACCATCTTGATTCAAGCATTTGATTGGGGGTGTAGGTGTCTTGAATAAGCGCGTCGGGACTGTATTTATTCATCACAAAACCGGCGGCTTTTTTATGCCACGCCAAACTATCCATCGCTTCTTCAAAAAACGCCTCTTTGTCTTCGTCTTCATAAATCAATTGCGCCGGCCAATTATCAACAAAATCAATCATCGGACCAATAGCTTCCGTCATTTCCAAAGCCACTTCCGAAGGTTCGGTGATAAATTTATTCATATTATTAAAGAATAATCTTATACGGAAATTTCCATCTTCTGGCCAAAGTTTTATAACTTTAATCCTTATCTGTGATTCAAAAGGTTGTTCTTTCCATTTAAGATCAACGTCTTTCCAATCACTCCAAGCTCCTTGCTTTAGATTCATAAATTCTGACTTCTTATCAAGCGAAAATATTACTGAATCATAATTCTTTTCATTATCATCGGTTGAGTCAAAGATATAAGCATATATAGACAAACTATAAGCATCTAATTTTGTTTCAACAGCCGGACTGAAAGAGGATGGAACATTGCTCCACGACACAGCTTTCCCTTTAATTACAAACTCAGTCAACTTCTGACCTAAGTAAAATAGACGAAATGCTTTTCCTGCTTCTTTCCTTTCAGTGAGCTTTTCCATGGGCTCATATACGATAGCAGGAGTATCTGCTCCCCAACCGCCCCAACGCCCACGCACCGTGATACCATTTTCAAGCTCAGGTGGGGTAGAACCCGGAATAGAGAGCAATGCTACCTTCTTACCGGCATCTTCCAAAACCTTCCATATAGGATCCACCTTCTTTGCAGTTGAAGCAAATCCCGGGACCGAAGGCTTAGCCAATGGGTATCCTTCAATATGCATAGGACCATCTGCTATGCCATGCACTATCGGATGTGCCCCAGTGAGAAGCGCTGCAAAATTTGTAGGAGTATGAGAAGGAAAATCTGGGATAGAATAGCCGTAAGAACCATTATCCATCATCTTCTTAATATTCGGTAATTTCCCCTCCTGAGCCCATTTATAGATAGTAAAAAGGTCCGGCTCAGCCCGAAGACCATCAGGTATAAACCAATAAACTTTCTCTGTAGAAACTTTCTCTAGCTCCGGTAAATATTTAAGACCGACAATAATTAGAACGACTACTGCGATAAGGAATACAACTTTTTTCATTAATTTTATTTTTTTAAACTATTAATAATGATTTCTATAACACATTTTCTGTTCTATTATAAACAATTAAAAGACTTATTTAATGTTTGTAACTTACCAAAATCCTCATTCTTTCCTGTAAAATACTCTAATTTAAAAAGGGTCTTACTCTCCGGGCAATAATAGAAACCCAGACTCGCCTTATATTCTATCAAATCATCAACACATACCCCATATCCAAATCTACTGCCAGCATACATAAGATAACTATCGCCATATTCACCATTTTCTTTAATAGGTTTATATTTATCGTCACAACCCGTTTGCTTGGTTAAAAATTCTGGATACGGTGGCAATTGAGGCTCAAAAAGACCATTCAAGAGAACTGTCTGACTTGCTATATACTCTCCTGCTTCTTTGGCGTTAAAATCATTGAATATTTTTACTTTGATTATTTCTCCGTCATTTTCTGCTGAAAAGTTATTCTCAAATCTTTGGGTTATACTGAAGTCAATAATTCCTTCTAAAGTTACTCTATTCTTATTTAACAGATAAGCCAGACTACCATCATCTTTATTTTTATTCTTAAATACAAAAATACCACCTAACACACCGAGAGCTAATAATAAAATAAAGATATTCTTCTTGTTTAACATAAATATTACTATTACTTCGTTAAAATTTCCACACCTTCTTTGGTGACAACCACCGTATGTTCAAAATGAGCGCTACGAGAACCATCGCTAGTTTTCCAGGTCCAACCATCTTCTGAGACAACGACATCAAATCCTCCTTCATTCACCATTGGCTCAATAGCCAAGACCATTCCCTCTTTCAAGGTGGCACCTTGCCCCTTAGATCCATAATTGGGAATCTCGGGAAATTCATGGACGGCGTGACCTACCCCATGGCCGACTAATTTGCGAACAATAGAGAAACCTCGCGACTCTATATACTTCTGTACCGCTTCGCCAATATTACCCACTGTCGCGCCTTCATGAATAGCGTCAATACCTTTAGCCAAAGATTCTTTGGTGGTAATTATCAACTTCTTCGCTTTATTATCAACCTCTCCGATACCGACGGTAATAGCCATATCAGTATATAGCCTTTTGTATTTCAGACCAAAATCAAGACCGACAATATCACCTTCTTTAAAAATCTTTCCATTCGGCAGTCCGTGGACGACTTCGTCATTTACCGATATACAAAGCGCAGCTGGGTAACCACTCCTTGACCCTTCCGGTTTATAATCAAGGAACGAAGGCACGCTATCGTATTTTTTCGCTAGATCTATGGCAAGTTTGTTTAGTTCTTCCGCTGACACGCCGGGTTTCGCCCTTTCTCCAACTTCATTTAAAATAGCCGAGAGTCTTTTACCTCCTTCCCTTAAAATCTGTATCTCTTCTTGTGTTTTAATTAGTGGCATTGAAAACTGCTTTAAGTATATCCTGGTGAACTTTCTCAACTGGCTGATTACCATTTATCTCAACGATTTTATTTTCACTTTTACTTTTAAAATATTCTATCGTCGGTACAACATCATGATCGTAATAATCAAGCCTGGCCTCTATCTGATCTTCTTTGTCATCATCTCTCTTTCTAGAGAGCATCCTCTCTTTTGATATTTCCCTGGACAAATCAATAAGAATCGGGAAGACTTTATCCATTTCATAAAAAGCCATCGCTTCGTCGATAAGCTCCGCCTCAAGTATCGAACGAGGTGAACCATCAAGGATGAGGTGCATATTGGGCCCCATCTTTTCTATCACATCGACAGCCCAACCCCAATTAGCCAAAAAGTCAGGGTGCCTATTACCTTCATTTATTAATTTTAATGAAAGTTTTGATGTATAAGTATTACCAACAGAAAGCTTGCGAATATTCTTGCCAGCGTATGCATCAAGCACGGTCCCTTTGCCATATTTCTCCTCAAGATAATTTATAAGAAGTTTTGCTTGAGTCCCCTTACCACAGCCAGAACGCCCTATAAACATAAACCCAAATTTTTCCATTATTTAATTATACCTTGTATTTAAAATTATTAAAAACATTAAACGGCTCAATCCGTCCGCCAGCTGGTGGGTTGAGCCGTTTAATAATCTCTTTAATTCACTTGGCGGCTCCGCCGCCAAGTAGAATTACTCGTAATCTCTCATTGAGACTTGAGCTTCTACTTTCTTTACCACATCAAGCACCACCGAGACAACGA
>PFDM01000016.1:20803-29739 GCA_002772825.1 Parcubacteria group bacterium CG10_big_fil_rev_8_21_14_0_10_38_31
ACCCTTCATTATCATAGGAAGAACGGCGATGAACCCTAAGAACATAGCGCCGACAAAAGTAATCCTGGTCAAAATCTTATTTATATGAAAGGCCGTTGGGCGACCCGGCCTTATCCCAGGCACAAAGGCCCCGCTCTTCTGCAAATTTGTAGATATTGCTTCCGGATCAAAAGTAACAGCCGTATAGAAGTAAGTGAAAGCAAATACCAAAACAAAGTAAAAAATGGAGGAAACCCACGGATTAGTCACGAAGTAAAGCATTATGCCAGATAAAGTCTGGACGATTTCATTCCCCGTCTTACTTAAAGCGCCGGCAATCATCTGAGGGAATAATAGGAGAGAAAGAGCGAAGATTATCGGGATAACACCGGCTTGATTTACTCGGAGCGGGATATAAGTAGACACTCCTCCATAGATCTTATTTCCTCTCACGCGCTTGGCATAAGAGACGGGAATAGGACGCTCTGCTTCAGTCACAAGGACAACACCGGCAATGATAACGATAGAAGCGATTAGCACTGCTAGATAAACAGGTGCTTGGCTTGCATCAAAAGTAAATAAAAGTTGTCCGGCCAAAGAGGGGATGCTCGCCACGATACCGGCAAAGATTAAGACTGATACACCATTACCGATGCCATGCTCTGACATAAGCTCCCCAAGCCATGTCAGAAGAACAGAACCAGCTGTGATTATAACCACATTTACTAACTGACCAAAAAGAGTAATATCCATCAATACACCTTGTCTTGCCAGAAGTGACAAAAGAGCGAAACCCTGAAGCATCGCAAGAGGCACAGTGGCGAGTCTTGCATACTGATTAAATTTCTTTCTGCCCGCTTCACCCTCTTCATGATATAATTCTTTGAGCTTAGGAAATATCATCGTAAGAAGTTGCATTATAATGGTCGCCGTAATGTAAGGACCGACTCCAAGCATCATTATAGAAAGATTGGAGAGACCACCTCCGGAAAAGACGTTTAAAAGACCGAAAAGCTGATTACCGGAGAAGAATTCCGCTAAACGCAACTTATCAACTCCGGGGACGGGAATAGATGTTCCAACCCTAAACAAAACAAGGATAAAAAGAGTAAAAAGAATTTTATTCCTAAGACTCGGGTCAGATATTACTATTTTAAATTTATTGATTAGATTATTTAACATGAATTAGCTTCGTTAGCTTCATTAGCTTTGTTAGCTTCGTTAGTTTTTCTAACAAGCTATAAGCTAGTGAAACTATCCGTTAATTACTAATACTTCCGCCTGCTTTTTCTATCTTCTCTTTAGCCGATGCTGAAACACTGCATTTTAAAACTTCAATTTTCTTCTTGATATCACCCTTACCAAGAATCTTTACCGCTGGGACTTTCCCTTTAATTCTCCTTATAAGACCAAGGGAAAGAAGCTCCGCGGGTGTAACTTTATTCCCCTCAGGAAGCAATGCTTCAATATCTACCAAATTAACAACCTGTGGCTTTATCTCTATAGTTGGAGCGCTAGACCCTCTCTTCTTAGGAATCTTCTTTATAATATCTCTCAACTCCGGTCTCATCTTCCTGCCGGCGCGAGATTTCTGCCCCTTCATACCTTTTCCTGAATAGGTGCCTCTTTTCCCACCACGACCAATTCTCCTCTTACTCTTATTTGGTGTTTTTGATTTTATATCGTTAAGTTGCATATAATTTCTTTATCTTGTTGATTTGTTATCAAGCTGACTTAATGCCTTAAGTGCCGCCTTGGCGTTATTAAGTTTATTTTTACTTCTGGAAAATATTTTAGCGTTAGCATTTTTCACTCCGGCAAAATCCAAGACAGTCCTGACGGAACTTCCAGCGACAAGACCTCTCCCTTGTTGAGCCGGCTTTATCATTATACGTGAACTTGCATATTTTGCTTCAACCTCATGAGGTATTGAGCCATTTTTAGTTAAAGGAACTTTTAGTATATTCTTTTTAGCAGCTCTAACCGCCTTATCTATAGCAGAGGCAGTATCTGTTGATTTGCCTAAGCCGATAGCCACACTACCTTTTCTGTTGCCTATAACAACCGCTACTCTAAAACTAAACCTTCTTCCACCGGAAACAACCCTAGCGGTCCTTGCTATGTCAACCATTTTTTGGTCATACTCAGGTTTTGCGCGAGCTGTAAATCTTTTTCCTTTTTGATTTCCTTTAATCATATTTTCATTTATTAAAACTTCAAACCTCCTTCGCGAGCCCCTTCGGCGACTGCCTTAACTCGTCCATGATACAAATGGCCACCCCTATCAAACACGACTTCTTTGATATTTTTCTTTATCGCTTCTTCAGCTAATCTCTTGCCAGCTTCTCTTGCGCTGTCGGTTTTTGTTAATTTTGATTTCTTGCTTTCTTTAATATCACTTACTGAAACAATAGTCTTACTCACGGAATCGTCAATAAGTTGCAAGAAAATATTTTTATTAGAACGGAAAACACAAAGACGTGGTTTTTCTCCAGTGCCTGAAATCTTCGCCCTAACTCTCTTATGACGATTTAATCTTTTTACGATTTTTTCTTTTGTTTTATTCATTTCTATTTAATTATTATTGGTATAAATTACGCGCCAGCAGTTGCCTTCTTACCAGTCTTTCTTCTTATGTATTCACCTTCATATCTGATCCCTTTGCCCTTATATGGCTCCGGTTTTTTCAAATTCTTTATCTTAGCCGCAAACGCTCCGACTTTCTCTTTATCAATACCTGATATTTTTATATTATTTTTCTCTACAACCACATTGACACCATCCGGAACCTCAACCTTAACAGGGTGAGAGAAACCTAAATTAAGAACTAACTCTTTCCCTTGAAGATCCACTTTAAAACCAACCCCTTCTATAATAAGCTTCTTCTCATAATTAGCCAGCACTCCATTCATCATATTCTTAAGATGAGAAGCGTAAGTCCCCCAAAGGGCGCTTAGAAATGGATTGATCTCTTTCGGAGTTAAGGTTATCTTACCCTCTTCAACAGAGATGGCAATCTCTTCTTTAAAGTCACGCCTAAGTTCCCCCAGTGGGCCACTGACGATAATAGTCATACCTTCTTTTTTGACTTCCACTTTATCGGGAATTGATATTGGTTTTTTAGCTAAACGACTCATAAATATTATATATTACCAAATTTTACAAAGCACTTCTCCGCCGACATTTTCTCTCTTGGCTTCATTGTCTGTTAAAATACCTTTAGGTGTTGAAATAATCATTGACCCGTAACCCTGACGGACAGGCTTGATTTCACTTGCTGGAATATACACACGCCTAGACGGCTTTGAAATTCTCTTAATGTCCAATATACCGGGTTTATTCTTCTCTCCATAAACTAACGCTATCTCTATAAATCTCTTATTCTTCTTTCCACGACGATTGATTTCTTTTATAAAATTTCTCTTCAACAATACTTTCGCAACTTCCATCTTGAATTTAGAATAAGGAATAACCACCACCTCCAAACCGGCAGTTTGAGCATTCTTTATCCTTGTAAACATGTCTGATAGTGGATCTATTACCATGATGATTTTCTTATACCCGGAATTTTGCCTTCATTGGCAAGTTCCCTAAAACAGATTCGACATAATCCGAAATCTCTCATAAATGCTCTTTTTCTTCCGCACCTAAAACACCTTCTCACTACTCGTGATTTAAATTTTGCCGGCTTCTCCGACCTCGCTATAACTGATTTCTTTGCCATCTTATTTTTTTGAAAACGGAAAACCTAATAATCTTAAAAGTTCTTCTGACTCTTCCTTTGTCTTAGCGTCAGTCACGATGGTAATACTAAGACCAAAACTCTTGGAAAGATCTTCGTGTCCCGCCTCGGGGAAGATAAGGTGATCTTTAATCCCTATTGAAAAATTACCCATATCATCTATCCCTTTAACATTTAAACCTTTAAAGTCACGCATTCTGGGAATGGTGACATTAATAAGCTTTTCAAGGAAACTATCCATCTTCTCACCTCGTAAGGTTACAGCATAACCGATTATTGAACCCTCTCTCAGCTTAAAAGTTGCGATAGATTTCTTTGCCGCCCTTGGTGAAGGTTTCTGCCCGGTTATCTTGGCCAACCCTTTCTCAATCTCTTCTATCTTCTTTTTATCACTCATAGACCCTGTCCCCACATTAACGACAATCTTAACAATCTTCGGTATAGACATTTCATTCTTATAACCGAATTTCTCTTTCATGCCAGCAATAGCTGTTTTATTATATTTTTCTTTTATTGTCTGCATTTTTTAATAAAATAAATGGCCCACTTGCCCAAAAGACAAGTTTGAAGGCCACAAGAACATAATACTTATTTTCAAAGATTTTGCAATCCTAAAGTCCTGCTCCGCATTTTTTACAAACACGAACCTTCATCCCTTTTGACTCAATCTTCTTTGCTATTCTTGTATTTTTGGAACATGAAGAGCAAGTAATCATAGCATTTGAAGCTGAAATAGGGTGGGCAATTTGTATAATTTGCCCCTTTTCTCCTGATTTCTTGGGCTTCGCGTGCTTCTTCTTCATATTAATACCTTCAATAAGTATCTGTCCCGCCGTCGCAAAAACCTTAGTAATCTTACCAGACTTACCTTTATCTTTACCGCTTATTATTGTTACATTGTCATTTTTCTTAAAATCCATATTTGCCAATTTAATTTGTGAGCTTAGCGAACAATTTCTTAAATTGAGCACCCGCCCACATAAAATCACTCCTGAATTTATAATCCTTTCGACTTTTTTCTATATTCTTTTTTTTATTTATATCAAACATATCATTAATTTTATGTAGGCGGGTTAAGTAAATTATAGTCGCTTCGCTCTTTAATTTTCTAAACCACTTCTGGTGCTAAAGATATGACTTTTACATATCCCCTTTCCGCAAGCTCTCTCGGTATCGGACCAAAGATTCTACCCCCCTTTGGCTCTTTTTTACCTTTTTCTATAATAACAACCGCATTATCATCAAAACGAATATAAGAACCATCTTTTCTCCTAAAGGCCTTCTTCTGGCGAACAACAATAGCCCTTAAGACATCTTTCTTCTTAACTATCTTTCTAGGTTCAGCCGACTTCACAGATACAACAACTTCGTCGCCTATAAACGCGTATCGTCTTTTGCTTCCTCCCAACACCTTAATAACCTGAACGACTTTAGCGCCAGTATTATCTGCAACATTTAACATTGTTTGTATCTGAATCATAATTAATTATTTTCTAAGACCATACCTTCTTTACCCAAAGCAATGAAAGTTTTATCTTTTGACATAGGTCTGCATTCCTTTATAACAATCTTATCGCCTTCTTTATACTGGTTCTCCTCATCATGCGCCTTGTATTTCTTATTTCTTTTTATAAACTTTCCGTATTTAGGGCTCTTGATGAAATTGACAACCTCAACAGTAACAGTCTTGTCCTGTTTATCTGACACGACAATACCACTTAGAATCTTACTTCTATTTTGAACAGTATCGTTGGTTAAATTTTTATCTTTATTTATCATCACTTATTTGAAAATTACCTACTAATTACTTTCGTTTTAACTGAAATTTTAGCACCTGCTTTTCTTAATGCTTCCTTTGCTTCAGCATCCGACACCCCATCTATCTCAAAAATAACCGTCCCGGGCTTAACCTCTGCCACATAGCCGGAAGGATCACCCTTACCTTTACCCATGCCCATCTCAGCCGGTTTGGCAGTATAAGGTCTATCGGGAAAAATTCTAATCCATATACGACCTGTCTTACCGACAGATTTGCTTGCCACCTTCCTTGCCGCTTCTATCTGATTTGAAGTAATCCTGCCTATTTTTTCAGCTTTAAGACCAAAAGATCCAAAGGCGACAGTCGCACCCCTTGTAGCAATTCTGGCTTTCTTAAGATTTCTCCTTTTTGTCTGCCATTTTCTAAATTTTACCTTTTTTGGGAAAAGCATATTTCTAATTTTAAAAATTATTCAAAACGTTCACCTCTATAAATCCAAACTTTTATACCAATATCTCCATAAGGCATATGTGCCTTTTCTCTTGCAAAGTCAATATCAGCTCTAAGTGTCTGAAGTGGTATTCTACCCCTCTTGAGCCACTCTGTCCTGGACATCTCAGCTCCGTCAAGCCTACCTGCAAGCATTATCTTAACCCCTTCCACATCTTTATTTGAAGCGACTTTTTCTATCGTCTGCTTTAAAAGTCTTCTGAAAGACATTCTTTTCTCAAGACCCTCTATCATCATATGCGCCACAATCGCCGCCCTTGATTCAGGCGATGTTACTTCCTCAACTGTCAATTTAAGCTCTCCTTTATCATCAGCTTTAAATTTATGAAGCATTTTAGAGATGTCTTTCTTAAGATTATCTATACCTTCACCTTTTCTCCCTATTACGATTCCCGGTCTTGATGTCTTTATAATTATATGGAAAAGATTAGGCTCTCTTTCTATATCAATACTCTCAACATACATGCCACGCATCTTCTTTTCAAGCCACTCCCTTATAAGGACATCTTCCTTCAGGAAAGTTGTGTATTTCTTCATGTTGAACCAACGCGATTTCCAATCGCGTATAATTCCTAACCTAAATGAATATGGATGAACTGAATGACTCATGATAATAAATTAAATATAAACTTGAAAATTATTTTGATTTTTTTCCGACGACTGACGGATTAACTTTTAATTTTTCTTGTTCTCTTAGGACAAGCGTGATACAACTTGTTCTCTTCTTTATAAGAGCGGCTCGGCCTCTGGCCCTCGGCATATACCTCTTCAAGGCCGGACCCTCATCTACCCTTATCTCTTTAACATATAAATTATCTTTATCAATTTTGAAATTATTTGAAGCGTTAGCAGTAGCAGAATTAACAAGCTTCATTATCGGCAAGGCGGAACGCTTCTTTGAGAAAGTAAGTTGGGCGACAGCTTTCACCACAGGGAGTCCTTTTATCAATCCGGAAACAAGCCTAACCTTCCTAGGGGCTATTCTTAAATTATTTAATTGTGCTTTAACATCTTTCATATTAAAAATTATTTCTTAGCTTCGGTGGAAGCTTTAGCGGCTTTAGCGGCTGTAATCTCAGATTCCTTCTTCTTCTGCTCTAATTCTTTCTGCATCTTTCCTCCGTGTCTTATGAATTTCCTAGTCAAACTAAACTCTCCCAATCTATGGCCAACCATATCTTCTGTGACTCTCACCTCTATAAATTCTCTGCCATTATGAACTCCGAAAATAAAACCAATCATTTCAGGAGAGATCTGAGACCTTCTTGACCATGTCTTAACAAGCCCCGTATCATCCGGTTTCTTGCCTTGAATCTTTTTTAAGAGTCTTGGCTCCACAAATGGTCCTTTTTTAATTGATCTTGCCATTTTGTTTTAGCCACTAGTTTTTAGTCGCTAGCCACTAGGATAATACAATTTAACCCTATTGGCTAGTCACTAATGACTAGTCGCTAGTTTATCATTTCTTTTTATTTTTACGCCTGTTAATGATAAAAACATTTGAATACTTTTTCACTTTTCTGGTCTTCACCCCGCGGGTACCTTTCCCCCATCTGTTTTTAGGTCTTTTGGTTCCCTGTGGTTGTCTTCCTTCACCTCCTCCATACGGATGGTCCACCGGGTTCATCGCGCTTCCTCTTACTTTAGGACGCTTACCTAGCCACCTGTTTCGCCCGGCCTTGCCTTTGTTAGCGAGACGATATTCTTCGTTAGAAACAGCTCCGATAGAAGCCCATGACCCGCTTAAAACTTTCCTTATCTCACTTGAAGGCATTTTCAAATGAACAAAACCTCCTTCATTGGCAACCACCTCCGCATAATTACCGGCACTCCTTGCAATCTTAGCACCAGAATTAGGCTTAACTTCCACATTGTAGACAAAGGTTCCAACAGGAATTTTGTTCAAAGGCAATCGATTACCTACAGAAACTTCTGATTTTTCTGAAGTTATAATATTATCTCCGGCTTTAATTCCACTTGGAAGAAGGACGTACCTTCTTTCCCCGTCATTATATAAAACAAGACCTATAAACCCTGATCTGTTAGGATCATATTCAATAGTCTCAATCTTAGCCGGAATATCAAATTTATTATATTTAAAATCAATTTGCCTATAAAGACGCTTAACTCCGCCCCCCTTATGTCCTGAAGTAATTCTTCCGCTAGAGTTTCTCCCCACACTCCTCTTAAACCCGCCTGTTAAGCCCTTGTTGGGTTTATCAACAGTCAAAACACCCTTATATGTCACAGTAGACATATTCCTTCTTGATGGAGTTGTAGGCTTGTATTTCTTCATAATGATTATTCAGGTAATTTATCTCCTGACTTTAAATAAACAATCGCTTTCTTAAACCCCGGTTTCTTACTTGGTCTTCCGCGATAAGAGACTTTTTTATATGGAGAATTGGTGATATTAACCTTTATGGGACTTACTCCGTATAATCTCTTTATCTCATTCTTTACTGTTATCTTATTTAAATTAGATCCAATCTTGAAAGAGTATGCTCCGTTGACAGCCAAATCAGTTGTCTTCTCTGTGACCATTCTTATAAACATTTTACTCTTGTCAATAGATTCTTTGACATTCTTTTCGTTTTTGGCTTCCGCTTTTTTCTCTTTTTTAACTTTCGGTTTAGCGTCTTCAGCAACAGAATTAACAACCGCCTTTTTCTTTGGCTTTTTATCTTCTTCTTTTTTAAACATTTCTAAAATTGCCATAATAAAAACAAAGTCCTGCCTACCGGCAGGCAGGCCTGTCTACATTTAATTAGACTACAAGACCTAGAGAGCATATTAGCAAATTGAGCTTATTTGTCAACAACCCCCAACGCCTGCCTGTCGGCAGATAAGGTAAACCCTCAACGGCTAAACTATACCTTAGCCGTTGGGGGAGCTAACCACCAAACAAAATCTCCCCACTCAAGTGGGGAGTTTTTGTTTACCTCG
>PFDM01000017.1:0-1283 GCA_002772825.1 Parcubacteria group bacterium CG10_big_fil_rev_8_21_14_0_10_38_31
CACTGGAAACAGTATAATCTTTACAATGTCCTCGTAGTTCAATGGATAGAACGAGAGCCTTCTAAGCTCTAGATCTAGGTCCGATTCCTAGCGAGGACACATTAATGATAGAGTTGTTAGAAGTATAAGGTTTCCGCCCAAGGCGGACCACGCACCCTTTAGTGGTGCATGGCGATTCCTAGCGAGGACAAAGACATTAGCAAGGATACCCGCCCGCCATCGCAAGCATGAGCTTGCTCAGGCGTTGCGGGCGGAGAACGAGAGCCTTCTAAGCTCTAGATCTAGGTCCGCTGTGTACTACTAAAGAGTACACAGCGCCACGCACCCTTTAGTGGTGCATGGCGATTCCTAGTGAGGACATAATTTTATGATAGACATTGGAACTTTATATATTATTGCCACACCCATAGGCAATCTGTCAGATATAACTCTGCGCGCCTTAGAGACCTTGAAAGAGGTAGATTTTATATTGTGTGAAGATACGAGAGTTACGAAGAAGCTTCTTTCACATTATGATATTAACAAACCACTCCTTTCTTATCATCAGCATAGTAAGCTGTCAAAGATAGATAAGATTGCCGAATTGCTTGAAGGGGGGAAGAATTTGGCCCTTGTCTCAGATGCCGGGACGCCGGGGGTCTCTGACCCAGGCAACGAGCTCATAGCGCGTCTACTTGAGCAACCAAACTTGATAAATTCGGATAAAAATGTAAAAATTATCCCTATACCAGGACCGTCTTCAGTATTAACTCTGCTTTCGGTTTCAGGGATAGATGTTTCAAAGTTCTTGTTTTTAGGGTTTCTGCCCCATAAAAAGGGACGAAAAACGCTCATTGAAAAAATAAAAGAGAGTGAATACCCGGTAGTGGTATTTGAGTCAAAGCACCGATTGTTGAAATTATTGAATGAATTTAAAGAGAGTGATAGTTATATTGTGGTGGGTAGAGAATTAACGAAGATGTTTGAAGAGATTTTAAGGGGGGATGCAAATGAGATTTGCGAATACTTTGAAAAGAATCCAGGGAAGCTTAAGGGAGAGTTTGTGGTGATTTTTAGTAAGAAGATGTGAGGTTTTGCAAAAAATTTGCGCGGTTAGCTCAATGGCTAGAGCACCTCGTTTACACCGAGGGGGTTGGGGGTTCGAGTCCCTCACCGCGCACAGCGAGTACAACGAGCGAGCACGGTAGCAAGCAAACTGCTTTGCTTGCGTGTGGGACTCGAAAGGATTTTCGTTATTGAATCCGCCGGTAGGCGGATGAAATCGAAAATCACCTGGCTACGTA
>PFDM01000017.1:1316-4069 GCA_002772825.1 Parcubacteria group bacterium CG10_big_fil_rev_8_21_14_0_10_38_31
TATTAGGAATTTTCGCTCTTTCTCTAAAGGAAGATATACTACGAAAATATGTTTTTTTATTTATGAGTGTTGCCGTGGGAGCACTTTTAGGTGATGCTTTTATACATCTTATACCAGAAGCATTGGAAGACTCTACAAGCGCAACACTAACGAGTATTTTAGTTATTGTGGGGATTATTTTATTTTTTATCTTAGAAAGATTTTTGCATTGGCACCACCATGGTGAAGATAAAGAAGAACACGATATTCATCCAGTAGGGAAATTGGTGCTTTTGTCAGACGGTGTTCATAATTTTTTAGATGGAATAATTATCGGAGCAAGTTTTATGATAAGCGTGCCTATCGGTATCGCTACAACTTTAGCAGTAATTATTCACGAAATACCGCAGGAAGTCGGAGATTTTGCCGTTCTATTGCATTCTGGATATACGAAAAGACAAGCATTATGGTTAAATTTTTTATCAGCCCTTGCGTCTGTTTTTGGAGCAATAGTCTTTTTTATTCTAGGAGAATTTGCAGAAATTTCGTTTATTTATTTTCTACCGATATCTGCTGGTGGATTTATCTATATCGCGATGTCTGATCTTATTCCCGAACTTCATAAAACAAAAGAAACCAAACATTCAATATTTCAACTAACCGCCATTGCGATAGGGGTTCTAGCTATGATATCCTTAATTTTTTTGGAGTAATTAAATTAGTCTCCCTCGTTAAAAAACAGAAAGTGAAATCCGCCCGAATATACCGTTTTGGGCAGGCGATACATTGCCGATTTTGAAAATAGGCGCGAGCTTGATATAGTAAAGACACAGTGTATGTTGGAGCCTAAAATAATCTATGAAGATAAAAACCAGCTTGTTATAAATAAACCAGCGGGACTTTTAGTACATAGAGCGCCTCAGACTAAGGGCGGAGTATTCTGTCTTACTGATTGGCTTGTTGAGAAATATCCTAAGATGAAGAAGGTGGGAGATGAACCTGTCTTAAGGCCGGGCATCGTCCATAGGTTAGACAGGGAAACTTCCGGCATATTGGTCATGGCTAAGACTCAGCCGGCTTTTGATTTCTTGAAAAAACAGTTTCAAGAAAGAGAAGTTAAGAAGACTTACGTCGCCCTTGTCTTTGGAAATATTAAAAAAGATGAGGACATTATTGATTTATCTATCGGTAAAAGCAAGAAAGATTTTCGCAAATTTATAACCGGCGATAGGGCTCGTGGTACTTTGCGTGAGGCGGTTACCGAGTATAAGGTTATTGAAAGATTTAAAGGTTATACTCTAGTTGAAGTTTCCCCTAAGACCGGACGTACACATCAGATAAGGGTCCATATGAAGGCCATAGGGCACTCTATAGTGGGCGACTCGCTTTATGCTCCAAAAAATGTAAAACACCCTCTTGGTTTAACTAGGCACTTTCTTCATGCTAAGTCCTTAGAAATAGTCTTATTTGAAGGAGGTAAGATTAAGATTGAAGCTGATTTACCCGAAGATTTAAGTAGGGTGCTTGCGAAACTTAAGGATTTATGATAAATTTTGAAGGTTATGAATATTATTCCAGAAGAGACTAAAAATAGGTCAAATCTAGATATGGGTGCCGGTGATGTGGTGCGCGTCTGGGTTAAAATAGAAGAAAAAGGGAAGACTAGACTTCAGGCTTTTGAAGGACTTGTTATTGCAAGAAAGCACGGCTCTGAACCTGGCGCTACTTTCACTGTTCGTAAAACATCTGGCGGTATCGGTGTTGAGCGTATCTTTCCGTTATTTTCTCCATCAATTGACAGGATTGAAGTGGTTCGTAGATCAAAAGTAAGAAAATCTAAATTGTATTATATTCGTGATAAAGCAGTAAAAGAGATTAAAAAGAAGATGAAGAGATTGATTCCAACAAGAATAAAGAAAGAAGAGTCTCAAGATGAAGAGGTATTTGAGAAAGTAGATAAAGAATCCTCTGATGACAAAAATGAGATAAATACTGAAGTAAATATAGACTCTGTTAAAACTGAAGAAGGTGTTAAGGAAGTGGAGGTAGAAGTGGAATCTGCGTCTAAATAATCTACTATTGTTGTATTGGGTTATGCCCAGGTGCTGAAACTGGTAGACAGGCTAGCTTGAGGGGCTAGTGTTCGCAAGAACGTGGAGGTTCAAATCCTCTCCTGGGCACAAAATTGAGGGACGAAATTTGTGGACAGGAAGAAAGCAAACACACAGAGGTACTTCCAAGTTTCTAATCGCTGTGCTCAAGAAACTACAGGTCGTTGCTTTGCTTTCGTGAGGATTTGAAAAGATTTTCTATACCGAGTTTACGAGGTAGAAAATCAGCGACCTGCAAGGGAAAATCCTCTCCTCTGGCACAACAATCAAAGTGCTAACCTTTTTATTTTCTAGAAAATTTGATAGTATCTATATATGGATATAATATTTTTAGCCCACACATTAGATGTCTTAGGTAAGCTTATGGTTGGCTTTACAGCTATTGCTGTCCACCATCGTTTTCTTAAGGAGCATAAGGTTGATAGAAAAGTTTTTTCTTCCATGAAGAAGGAACAAATGATTGGAATTATAGGTATGATTCTCATCATTGTGGCTTACGTCATCGTGGTAATGGTAAATGTAGCATAAATTTAAGATCCAAGATAAATGGTGGCCATAGCTCAATTGGTTAGAGCGCCGCTCTGTGGAAGCGGAGGTTGCCGGTTCGATCCCGGTTGGCCACCCCATTGTGTTTTAAATAAACTAGATAATTCTGTCCAAGGA
>PFDM01000022.1:0-439 GCA_002772825.1 Parcubacteria group bacterium CG10_big_fil_rev_8_21_14_0_10_38_31
AATATTAAAACCGAGTTCAACAATCAATTGCAACGCTTGATAAAATACTAATTTCACGACATTTTCATCCTTTGGAGGATTAACTATAAATAAACGAGTGATTGAGTGGAAAAATTATGGGTTCCCCGCGAAGCAAGGGAGAATTTTTCACGAATAAAGCGAGTATTATTTATTTAAGACGAGAATGGATGAAAATGTCGTGAAATTAGTAATGTATACATTACTAAAAATGGAAAAATGACGATGAGAGGGGAGATGTTGCAATTATTTATTGAATGTACCAAAAAATGTATGCGCCTAAGGCGCATACATTTAATTTTACCCTCTAGATCCGGAAGAAGGCTTTATTACCTGCCTTACTTTAGAGACCTTGATAGACTTCTTGGCTATAAACTGAGAAGGGGTTCTGTATCCGGGCTTCCCCTTCTTCCCACCTACT
>PFDM01000022.1:454-3140 GCA_002772825.1 Parcubacteria group bacterium CG10_big_fil_rev_8_21_14_0_10_38_31
GATAATCGTCCCTTTCATAAAAGGATGCAGTCTACAATAATAATCAAACGTTCCCGGTTTTGTAAACATAAATATATAGCTCTGACCTTTGGCTAACACTTTAGACCCGAGCTCCGGTAGAGGGTTTGTCACATTACGAGAGTCAGACGCTATCTGATGCGCAGTGTTATCTTCATTCTCCCAAGTTATCTCCGTTCCTCTTTTTATAACAATCACTGAAGGATTAAAAGTATTATTTTTTATGGATACAAAATTATTTTTAAGAAGGATAGTCTGAAATGGAGGAGTTTGAGGAACAGGCGCACTTGGAGCTTTCGGGGTTACTTTTGGAGCAGGAGTATTGTCCTCACCAACTGCCTTCTGCCCATTATCTTCAACTAAGCTGTTTTCAGTAGTCTCATTGTTATCAATATCAATAACAGTATCGTTATTATTGTAAAATTTAAAATAATATACACCGCCTACTACTATCAAGATGGCCGTTATCACGAAATACTTATTTAGAAAACTTTGTTTATTGTTCATATTATTAAATAATCATACTTGAATTTTTTACAAGTTATCAGCTTGGATAAAAATCAAGGTAAGATGATAAAATCAAAAATTTATAAAAATTGTTAATCTAACCTTTAATTTATTATATCACTTATTAACTAATAAGCACTAGAACAACTTGATAACATCATTAAAGGTGATGACAAGCATCAAGATGATAAGTATAGCAAATCCGACTCCGTTTAAAATACCGGTGACTTTCGCATTTATAGGAGATCTTTTTATCGCCTCTATTAGGATCAAGAATATTCTTCCACCATCAAGTGCCGGAAATGGGATAATGTTTAAGATGGCTAAGTTGATGGAAAGAAAAGCGGTAAAACTTAAGAGATATATGAAGCCAAACTCCGAAGCCTCGCCTACTAGACCAATAATCCCTACTGGCCCGCTTATCTGAGAGAGATTCGCCTTGGCAGTGAAAGCATCTTTAAAGAAGCTTGCCATTCCGACCGCTGTCCCGGTGGTAAGATTTACTGTCATCTTTAATCCGGCAGACACTGCCTTATAAACAGGCAATTTAACAACGCCAATCTCATCCATTGCTATTCCTATCGCCGGCGCTTCACCAAAAATACCTTTCTGTGGTTCTATAATAACAGAGTATCCTTCTCCCCCTCTTTTATAAGATAATTCTATCTCTCTGCCGTCGCTTGAAGTTATAAAATTCTGAATAGTGTCTGTAGATAATAGATCAATAGCACGCTCTCCGTCTCTAGTAGCTAACCCCACTATCTCATCTCCCGCCTTAAGCCCCGCTACATCAGAAGGGGAATCTTTCTTAACATTTAATATTAATACTTTAGCATCTTTTACATCTGATCCTTCCGGTGCTCCAGCAACGCTTGTAGGAAAACCTGTGGCAAATCCCACAGTTATAAGAAACCATGCCAAAAGAATATTAAAGAATACTCCGGCACCAATAACTGCAATCTTTATATAGACTGGCTTATCAACAAAACTCCGAGGACCACCCTCGTTGTCTTCCCCAAAGATTTTCACAAAACCGCCAAAAGGGATAAGATTTATAGAATAAACTGTCTCCCCTCTCTTAAATTTAAACAAGCGGGGAGGAAAGCCGATACCAAACTCGTCTACCCTTATACCAGACTTCTTAGCAACGATAAAATGCCCAAATTCATGGACAAATATCAAGACTCCCAACACTATAAAAAATAATAAAATACTCATCTATTTTTATCCCTTTATTTCTAATTCTTTTTTTGAAACCATATCCTCAAGAGCTTTGTTACCTTCATCAATAATCTTCTGGAGTTCATCTTTCAACCTAAACTTATCATCTTCTGAAATCTCACCCTCCTTCTCATCTTTCTGTATCTTACTCCAAACTTCATCTCTCTCTTTCTTCAACGAGATTCTCGCTTCTTCAAGATTGGTTTTGATGATTTTATTTAGCATTTCTCTTCTCTCTGAAGTCAGCTCCGGGAAAGAAATCCTGATACCGTCGTTTGAAGTTGAAGGATTGATACCAAGTCCGGAAGAAGAGATAGCCCCCTCTATGGCCTGCGTCAAGCTCTGGTCCCAGGGTTTTATCATAATAGTCTTTGCATCTTCCACACTGATAGCCGCGATGTGCTTTATCGGTTGTCTACTGCCGTAAGATTCTACAAAGATACTATCCAAGATAGCCGGTGTGGCGCGCCCCGTCCTAAGACCAGAGAACTCTCTCCCGAGCCACTCTTCTATTTCCCCTTTCCTTTTCTTCAGATTTGAAAAATCGTAAGCCATAATTAATGACTATTATATATTATTTCTTTTAAGAATAAAACCTATATCCTAAACTCTATCACATCGCCGTCTTTTACTATATACTCTTTCCCTTCCGTCCTTAAGAGCCCCTTCTCGCGAGCGGTCGCGTATGAACCGGCAGTTAGTAAGTCCTGCCAATTTATAACATCGGCTCGTATAAATTTCTCTTTGAAATCTGTATGGATAGCGGCTCCCGCTTCCGGCGCGGTAGACCCTTTCTTGATAGTCCAAGCGCGTGTCTCTTCCGGTCCGGTAGTAAAATAATTCATCAACCCGAGTAGACTATAAGACTCTGTTATCAGCTTATCTATACCACTCTCCACTTCCAGCTCTTTCATCTCCTCCTTTGTCATACTACTTAGCT
>PFDM01000047.1 GCA_002772825.1 Parcubacteria group bacterium CG10_big_fil_rev_8_21_14_0_10_38_31
TATGTTGTGAGATTGGTGATGTAGGAATGGCAAAATGACGACGAGGCAGAGATGTTGCCGGTTACTTGTTAAATGTACATGCACATTGCTCGCAAAAATAGCGAAAAATGGTATTATTAAAAACAATGATAAATATAGAAGAAGTGGAAAAATTAGCCCGACTGGCACGAATAGAGCTTACGGATGAAGAAAAAGAGCAGTTCCAAAAAGAGATTGGATCTATCCTTGACTATGTTTCAGAGCTAAAAGAGGCTCCTATTGAAGGAGACGAAGCTCTGGCAATATCAGAAAATGTGAACCAACTAAGAGAAGATGAGAACCCGCACGAAACGGGGTTATACAGCAAAGAACTCCTAGAAGAGACACCGAGAAGCGAGAAAGGATTCGTAAAAGTTAAGAAAATATTTGAATAACCTCTTAAGAATAAAGACTATGGATAAAGAATTTTTTAAAAATCTTACAATTAAAAAAGTGGCTAAGGCTATGCAAGATGGCGATACAACCGCGCTAGAACTAACTCAGTATTATCTGGAAAATATCAAAGGGAAAAATGGCGAGCTAAACGCCTACCTTAGAATCTTTGCGGGCGCAGAAGACCAAGCGAGAAAAATTGATGAAGATATAAAGAACGGAAAAATAATGGGTCCGCTCGCAGGTATCCCTTTTGCCATAAAAGACAATATGCTTATCAAGGGAGAAGTGGCTTCAGCCTCGTCAAAGATTCTTGAGAATTATAGAGCGACTTACGACGCTACAGTTATAAAAAAGCTCCGCGAGGCCGGGGCAATATTTCTTGGCACGGTAAATATGGACGAATTTGCCATGGGTAGCTCTACGGAGAACTCCGCCTTCGGTCCGACAAAGAACCCTCATGACCCTGCCCGCGTCCCGGGCGGTTCCTCCGGCGGTTCGGCGGTAGCGGTGGCCGCTGATATGGCTCTCGCTTCTCTCGGTTCTGATACCGGAGGTTCTATCCGCCAGCCGGCAAGCTTCTGCGGAGAAGTAGGACTTAAGCCAACATACGGCAGAGTCTCCAGAAGCGGACTTATCGCCATGGCTTCTTCCTTAGACCAGATAGGACCTATCACCAGAACAGTAGAGGATGCAGAGATAATCTTTAATATTATAAAAGGAAAAGACCCTCTTGATGCCACCACTGTAAATGAAGATGTTATACCGGAGACGAAACAAGAAAATAAAAAATTAAAAATTGGCCTTTTGACTTATGATAAAAATGTGGTTGCTCCGGAGATAAATGATATGATGGAAAAATCTGTAGAAATGCTCAAACAAGCCGGTCATGAAATTATGGAAGTCACTTTGCCATACTTGAAATACTCTCTCTCTTGCTACTATATCATTATGCCAGCCGAAGTATCTTCAAACTTGGCACGACTTGATGGGGTAAAATATGGACTCTTAAAAGAAGGTGATAACTTACTAGATGATTATCTAAAGACCCGGGGCACCGGCTTCGGCAAAGAAGCAAAACGCCGAATAATGATAGGCACCTATGTGCTCTCTTCAGGATACTACGATGATTACTATTCTAAAGCTCAAGAGATCCGCGATTTGATTAGAAGGGATTTTGAAAATGCTTTTGATCTGTCAGCCGGAGGGGTTGACGCCATAATACTGCCGACGACCACCGAACCGGCTTTCAAGATCGGAGAAAAGACAGACGACCCGATGAAAATGTACTTAGAAGATATCTTCACTGTATCAGCCAACTTAGCCGGCGTGCCGGCAATCTCTATCCCTACCGGATTTGCCGAAAGAGACGGAGTTAAACTTCCGCTCGGTCTTCAGATAATAGCGCCTCATTTTAGAGAAGATGTATTATTCTCCCTCGGAAAACAAGTTGAAAATGCAAAAATTAAAGTGTAAAATAACAATATAAAATACAAAATGATTTTACAATTTTAAAATTGTAATTTTGAATTTTGATATTTAAATTTTGCATTATTTATGAAACCTTGGATAAATATTGAATACTTTTATAAGAAAATAGCCGAACTTCTTTATAAAATATATGAGTTCTTAGTTATTTTTTTTGAAACTTTTAATTTCCCTTATATAAAAACTATATCTATCATACTTTCTATTATCGCCAGTATGGGCATAATCTACACTGTCATAAGAATAATAGTGTTAAATAGAAAAGAGGTAGAAGAGATCAAAGAGATATTGCCGAAAGAGATTTCTCCGGAAGAACGCCATAGTAGATGGAATGCCATACACAAACATCTAGCCAGTCCAAATGAAGTGGAATGGCGAATGGCTATAATGGAAGCTGACAACATACTGGATGAGATTATAACGACTATTGGTGTCGCCGGGAAAAACTTGGGCGAACGTCTTAAGAATATGGAACCTTCTGATTTCAATAATCTTCAAAATGCATGGGATGCTCATAAGGTGAGAAATAGGATAGCTCACGAAGGGATGAAATTTCACATCACCAGAGAAGAAGCGATGCGTGTCGTAGCCCTCTACGAGAAGATTTTCAAAGAGTTTAAATTTATATAATAAGTTTTTAAACGGCTCAATCCGCCCGCCAGCTGGCGGGCGGATTGAGCCGTTTATGTAATTCCAGTTGCTTTGCTCGACTACGCAAAAATCGCCTGATGGCGATTTATCTGCGCAGTCGACGGGACTCGGTTACAAATAATTTTCCTGACGGAAAATTTTCTCAACCCCGGCTCGCGGTTTTTGCCTTGTCTTTCAGA
>PFDM01000018.1 GCA_002772825.1 Parcubacteria group bacterium CG10_big_fil_rev_8_21_14_0_10_38_31
GGCGGACGAATTGAGCCGTTTAAGTTTCCAACTCCACTAGTGGAGTTTTTTTCTTATACCCAGTTTTTCTTTTTATCACGGCTTATTGTATTGTATAATCAACGTAATTATGTTTAATCAAATTTTAAAGAAGACGTCAGTCGCTCTTGTCTCATTCCTAATCCCATTTTTAGGTTTCTATATCTTATATAACAGCGCTTTGTCAGAAGAGATTTTTTATAGTCCGATAATGCATTCTATGGCTGTAATTTTTATTTGCCTACTTGCTTTTATCGTCTCTTATTTTTCATACCAGATATATAAGAAGAACCATGACGCTAGGATATTTATCTTAACTTTAGCTTTCTATATATTCGGCTTCGTCTTTTTCTTAAACATATTATCCACTGGGAATTTTCTATTTATAATAAAAGAAGTTTTTGAGGTGACGGAACACTACGGGTTGTTTCTAGGAGCTCTTTTGCTTTTAGGTTTTATTTTGCCACCAGTCACTCTTGATGCCAAAATATATCAGTATAGAAGAAAAATATTTTTCTGGATATTCTTTGGACTACCGGCGATGTTTATCTTTCTTATTTTTTCACCGAATGTGGCAAAGTCACTTGAACATAATGCCTATCTGTTCATTGGAGCATCTGGACTGCTCTTTGTGAGCACTTTAATACTTTTAATCTACAAGTATAGAGATAGCACCAGTAATCTAATATGGAATTTGATTATAGGTTTTTCTATATTGGTTAATTCCGCCATAATCCCATTTTTTTATGATTATTGGAATCTTACTTGGTGGTATTTTAATTTTATTATTTTTATCTCTTTTTTCGTCATTTTTATAGGTCTTGTCAGTAATCTATTTAAGCAAATTCCACAAGGAAAAGAATATAAGGGTTCTGGATTTAAAATGGTTTTTGGAGAGATACCGATATACGCAAGGATAAGTACCAAGATGATACTTTTTATTGTCTCTATCTCTATATTGCCACTACTTGCCACTAACTATTTTATATTCAACAGCGCTAAAAATAATCTTCGTCAACAGGTTTTTGACGACCTTGTCTTTGTTTCTGAATCTGTCGAAGGTCAAGTATCTTCGTATCTGGATTCTATAGAGTCTAGGACGCTTGATTTCTCATCAGATGGATTTATAAGAGACAAGGTTAAAGAAATAATCAAAGATGGGGAAGACGATGCCGTCTTAGAACTTAACAATCATCTTATTAAAAATAAGAAGTCGCTTGATAATACGATTTTAGATATTATAGTTATTGATGCTAGTGGTATGATTGTTGCTTCTACAAATGACGAGGAAATCGGGTCTGATGAATCTGATGATATTTATTTTTGGAAAGGGAAAGAGGGTGTTTATGTATCTGAACCAAGATCAGATGATGGTCATTTTGGCAAGGTCAGTAGGTCTTTGATTGTCTCTGCGCCCCTCACTGATAAAAAGACAGGTGAGTTGATAGGTGTCATTGTTAATTTCTTTGATAAAGAGAAGCTCCAATATATCCTGTCGGGTGAATTTAAGGAAGACAGAGTAGGTAACGACGATGTTGTCACTAAGAGGAATACATCGGAAGTTTATATAGTAGATAAGAATAAAAAAATGTTTGTGCACCCTGGCGGTGTTAGTCATGAGGTGGGTGGTGAGCATTACGCCGGCATGGATATTGATACTATGCCGATTGCTAAATGTTTTGAAGATGGGGAGGATTTCACAGGTCTTTATAATAATTATAAAGGTGAAGAAGTCATAGGTGTGTCTATCTGTATTGTTGACCGGGGGTGGGTTGTCTTGATAGAGAGAGTCCGCGGGGAGGTCTTCCAGCCACTTTCTAATCTTGAAAATAATCTTATAACGATAGTCCCGCTTACAGTCATAATTATATTATTTTTCGGACTATATTTCTCAGGTCAGCTCACTGAGCCGATAGAATCCCTCACAGCTGTTTCCAAGAGGATATCAGACGGAGATCTTGAGGTGAGGGCAAACATTGATTCAAAGGACGAGATAGGACTTCTGGCGGAGAATTTCAATAAGATGACGGATAGTCTTATAGAAGCGAGAACCTTTCCGGAAAATATCATCCGTTCAATGGGTGATAGTCTTATAGTTTTAAGTCCTGACGCCAAAATAACTAAAGTCAATCAGGCAACCCTTGATCTTTTAGGATATAAGGGTGAAGAGTTATTGGATACTCAAGCGGAGAAAGTGATAGGAGCTGAGGCGGCTCAAGCTATCTTTATGGGTGCCGGCCTTAAGAAGCTTCTAGAAAAAGGATTCATAAAAGATATTGAAATATCGCTTAAGTCTAAGAGCGGAGAAGATATCCCCGTAAGTATATCCGGGTCTATTATTAAAAATGAGAGTGATGATATTTCCGGTATTGTCGTGGTAGCTAAAGACATGAGAATATTTAAAGAGGTTGAGAAGGCAAAGTCGGAATTTATTTCTATTGCGGCTCATCAATTAAGAACACCCCTTTCTGCCATTAAGTGGACGATGCAAATGCTTATGGACGGTGACTTCGGTAAGTTAAATGAAGAGCAGGAGAAAGCTATCTCCGAAGGTAATTTGGCTAATGATAGAATGGTCGCTCTTATCGCCGACCTCTTGAATGTGTCGCGTATAGAGGAAGGTAGGTTTGCTCTTAAACCTACTCCTGTAAAATTGGACCAATTAATAGAAGAGATTATCACGAGTCTTAATATCAAAGCTGATAAGAAGGGTGTAAATTTGAGTTATATGAAGACTGTTGAATTGCCGACAATTAACGTGGATAGGGAAAAGATTTATATTGTCTTGGAGAACTTAATAGAAAATGCCATAAAATATACGCCGGCTGGAGGGAAGGTTATAGTTGAAACGAGCAATGTGAAGGATAATTTAGATATAAAGATTAAAGATACCGGCATGGGGATACTAGCCACGGAGAAGGATAATATGTTTAAAAGATTTTTTAGGGGAAGTAATGCCAAAAAGAAGAACACAGATGGCTCCGGTCTCGGTCTTTATATCGCTAAAAATATTGTTGAGAAGCATAATGGCCGGATATGGTTTGAGTCTGTTGAAGATGAAGGCACTACATTTTTTGTAAGGTTGCCGTTGGTTAATAAATCCCACTTGTAATTAATAAGTAAAGCAATTATAGTTAATAATATAATTAGAAATTAATTAGTTAATAATATGCCTCAAAAATATATTCTTATAATTGAAGATGAGAAAACTTTAGCAAGTTTGCTTAAAGAGAAGCTTATTGGTGCCGGCTATAGAGTTGAAGAAGTCAGAAATGGAAGAGAAGGACTTATAAAGATAAATGAAGAGAAACCGGACCTCGTGCTTCTTGATATCCTTATGCCGGAAATGGACGGATTCGGCGTATTAGAGAATTTAAGCGAGAGCGGTGTTATAAAGACATTACCAATTATTATTATTTCTAATTCAGGTCAACCTGTTGAGATTGACAGAGCGTTATCCTTAGGAGTGAAGGATTACTTGATTAAGGTTGAGTTTACCCCCCAAGAGGTGTTAGAAAAAGTTGAAAACCAAATAGGAAAAGGCGCGCAAGTGAATAGTCCCGATTCACAAAACATAAATGAAAATTCACTTAATAAAGAAAAAATTTCAAATGATAAAGCCGTAGAAGATGGTTCTTATATTTTACTTGTTGAGGATGATAAGTTCTTAAGCGGACTTCTCTATAAGAAGATGAGTCAAGAGTTTAAAGTAGAGGTTGCTTCAAGTGGGGCGGAAGCGTTTAACAAAATCAAAGATGGGCTTCCTCGCTTAGTGCTTCTTGACTTGATGTTGCCTGATATAGACGGATTTAAGATTCTTGATACCCTGAAGAACGATGAAAGGACGAAAGGTATTCCAGTGCTTATCTTGAGTAATTTAGGTCAGAAAGAAGATCAAGACCGTTGTATGAATCTTGGCGCTGCTGGTTATATGGTGAAAGCTCATTTTACTCCACAGGAGATTGTTGATAAAGCAAAAAGTCTTTTAAAATAAGGCATTTTAAACGATATCTAAGTTGATAACTTCTTTGCAAATAGGGTCTAATTTTGCTATAATCTAAAGTAATGATAATCACTTATTATGGTTCGTCTTGTTTCAAAGTACAGTCAGGGGAGACTGTACTTGTCTTTGATCCGCCGTCAAAAGAATCAAAATTTAAGTCGCCTAGGTTTGCTTCCAGTCTGGTGTTTGTAAGCCATAATCATAAAGATCATAATGGTTGGGAGAATTTTACCACTGGAGATAAAAAACCAATAATACTAAAAGGACCGGGGGAATACGAATCAGGGGGGACGCATATACGGGGCGTGCTTACTTACCATGACGCCTCTTTTGGAAAAGACAGGGGACTAAATACTGCCTACGTTGTGAATTTGGAAAATATGAATATATGTCATTTAGGTGATTTTGGAGAAACTGACCTAAGGGGAGAGGCAAAAGAAGATATTGGCGAAATTGATATATTATTCATACCGATAGGAGGAGACACTGTCATTGATGCTGAGGGAGCCTCAAAGATTATCTCTCAAATAGAGCCAAGGATTATTATCCCTATGCATTACGGAAGTGGAGATGGCAAATCAGCCGAACTTAAGAAATTTATCAATGAGATGGGTGGCGACGGTAAACCGCTTGATAAGTTCACTCTTAAGAAAAAAGATTTGGAAGGGAAGGAGATGCAATTTATCGTTTTAAATGCAGAATAATTTTATGAGTTTATTGGAAAGAATAGAAGAATTACAAAAGAAGCCAGAAGCACATCGCCGAAGGATTCTTATAATTACCATGGCTGTAATGATACCGGTTATTTTAGGCGCTTGGTTGGTCACTCTTGATTTACCTTCTACTCAAGATAAAGAAAAAAAGGTTGAAATTCAAGCACCTTTTGCGCTTGTGTTTGAAAGTTTTTCTGAGACTTACTCTGTCTTTAAGGGTAAATTATCAAATTTAAAATCTATAACTAATTAATCTATCAATATGAGAATAGTTCCAAGAGACATTGTGAAAGAAATGAGCGAATCGTATCTTGATTATGCGATGTCTGTTATTGTGACCCGTGCTCTTCCTGATGTGAGAGATGGCCTGAAGCCGGTTCAAAGGAGGATTCTTTATGCTATGCATGGCTTAGGTTTGGCAAATCAGGCCAAGTATCGTAAATCGGCTATGGTGGTGGGTGAAGTTCTTGGTAAATACCATCCGCATGGTGATAGTTCGGTATATGACGCAATGGTGAGGTTGGCTCAGGACTTCTCGATGCGTTATCAGCTGATTGATGGTCAAGGAAACTTCGGCTCGATTGACGGTGATTCAGCCGCGGCTATGCGTTATACGGAAGCAAGGATGACTAAGATAAGCGGTGAGATTTTGAAAGATATAGAGAAAGAAACGGTTGACTTTGCCCCTAATTATGACGGTGCGCTTAAGGAACCTAAGGTTTTGCCTTCCGCTATTCCTAATCTTTTAATAAATGGAGCTTTAGGTATCGCTGTTGGTATGGCAACTAAAATTCCGCCTCATAACTTAAGAGAAGTTATAGGCGCCACTGTCGCCCTGATAGACAATCCAAAAGCGACAACAGAAGACCTCTTGGAGTTTGTGAAAGGACCGGACTTTCCTACTGGTGGGATTATTTTTAATGCTAAAGATATTCATCATGCCTATGCTTCGGGTCGGGGTGGTATCATCATCCGCGGTGAGACTGATATCGTTGAAGTGAAGTCAGGCACATATCAGATAATTATATCTTCTATTCCATATCAGATAAATAAAGCGGAGCTTATCATAAAAATGGCGGATTTGGTAAAAGATAAAAAGATTGAAGGTATCCGTGATATTCGCGATGAGTCTGATAAAGACGGATTAAGAATCGCGATAGATCTTAAGGTGGGGACTAATCCTCAGAAAGTGGTTAATAATTTATATAAGAGGACAGAACTTGAGACAGCGTATCATTTCAACATGCTGGCTCTTGTTGACGGTGTTCCGCGAGTCCTCTCTCTTAAGTCAATCTTAGAGAATTTTATATTACACCGACAAGTAGTGGTTGAAAGGAGGGCTAAATTTGAATTAAAGAAAGCCGAAGAAAGAGCGCATATCCTTGAAGGATTAAAGAAGGCACTTGATAATATTGACGCTGTTATAAAGACGATTAGATCATCTAAGGACAGAGATGAAGCAAGAACCGCCTTGATGAAACAGTTTAAGCTTACCGAGATTCAGACTAATGCGATCCTTGAGATGAGACTTTCCACACTTGCTGGACTTGAGCGTAAGAAAGTTGAAGACGAACTTAATGAAAAACACAAGTTGATAGCAGAGCTTAAGGCGCTATTATCTGATGCAAAAAAGATAATGAAAGTTATCAAAAATGAGCTCCTTGATATTGTGGAGAATTATGGTGACGAAAGAAAGACTAAGGTGGTCGCCGGGCAGGCTAAGATTATCGCTCACGAAGACCTTATTCCCGAGGCAGAATGCGTGCTCGTCGTTACTCATGGAGGTTATATTAAGAGGACTGATCCTTCAGAATATAAGCGTCAGAAGAGGGGAGGAACCGGAGTTATTGACCTTGATACAAAAGAAGAAGATTTTGTCACTAACCTTATAACAGCTAATACTCACGATGATCTTCTTTTCTTTACTAATAAAGGTAAGGCTTTCCAGATAAAGATGTATGATATCCCAGAAGGAAAAAAGGCCACTAAAGGGAAGTCTATTATGAACTTCTTAGCTCTTGCCGGTGATGAGCAGATAACTTCAGTCCTTACTTTCCCTAGAGAGATGAAGAAGAAAAAAATGTCTCTTGTGATGGTGACAAAGAAAGGAATCATCAAGAAAGTTAATGCCGAAAGTTTCCACGACGTAAGAAGAAATGGAATTATCTCTATAAAGATTACAGCGGGCGACGAACTTGATTGGGCGTATTTGGTGGAAAAAGGGGACGATATAATCTTAGCGAGCAAGGAGGGGCAGTCGGTGAGATTTAAGGAGTCTGACGCGCGCGAGATGGGGCGCACCGCCGGAGGAGTGCGCGCTATAAAGCTTCATGCTAAAGATGAATTGATCGGCGCTGATGTTGTAAAGGTGGATGATAAAGAAGCATCATTTCTTGTATTATCCAGTAATGGTTTTGGCAAAAGGACAAGCGCGGATGAATATAAAGTGCAGAAGCGAGGTGGCTCAGGTATTAAGACTTCTAAGGTCACGGATAAGACCGGTCCACTGATGAAGGCACTTGTGATAAGATCAGAATTTGAAGAAGCGATTGCCATCTCCAAGAAGGGGCAGATCATCCGAACGGCTTTATCTGATATCCCTTTACTTGGCAGACAGACTCAAGGAGTAAGAGTCATGAAGTTAAAAGCTGGGGATAGCATTGCGTCCTTAACTTTCCTATAATAAAAATATGTTCTTAATCCCAGATCAAATAATAAGGAGGTTAGATATTAGTCAGGGGATAACTGCAGTTGATTTCGGTTGTGGCACCGGACACTGGAGTATCGCCTTGGCAAAACAGATTGGTGATTCTGGGAAAGTTTATGCTGTTGATATACAGAAGGAGATGCTTGAGGCTACTAAGTCTAGGGCTGAGGCGCTCGGACTTCTAAATGTGGAAGTAGTTCGCGGTGACCTTGACGAAGATAATGGGTCAGGACTCTCATCTGACATAGCTGACTTTGTGCTTATTTCCAATGTGCTTTTTCAAGCTGACAAGAGAGAGGGTATGGTAAAAGAGGCTTTCAGAGTGCTTAAGAGTGGTGGCGAAGTGGCCATCATAGAGTGGAATGAGAGTGATATTCCCATCGGTCCGCCAAAACAATTGAAACTTAAGATGGAAGATGCCAGAAAAATGTTCTTAGAGTCCGGTTTTGTGTTTAAAGACGATTTTCCTGCGGGAGAGCATCATTATGGGTTATTATTTAAAAAGGTATAAGAATGAGCAAGTTTAACATTATATTAATAGTAGTTTTTGTGGTAGCGGCAATTTTGGCGGTGTTAATGTTCTCCGGTCTTATTCCGGGTTTTGGATTAGGTGGTGGCGAGTCAAAAGCCGACCTTGTGCTTTGGGGGACTGTTAATAAAAGAGCGATATTGCCGATAATAACCGAGCTAAACGAACAGAATAAAAATATTTTCTCAATCCAGTATGTAGAGAAACCGATATCTTCTTTTGAAAATGATCTTATAAATGCTCTAGCAAGTTCCAGTGGGCCTGATCTGTGGCTGTTACCTCAAGATATGATCTTAAAGCATGAAGATAAAGTTTTTGTCATTCCCTATAGTAATACTTTTACGGAGAGGAGTTTTAAAGATGTGTTTGTTTCCGAAGGAGAACTTTTTACTAATTCTACCGGAGTGATAGGATTTCCTTTTACGATAGATCCGATAGTGATGTATTGGAACAGAGATTTGTATCAAGGGGTTGGGATATCTAACCCTCCTGAGTTCTGGGATGAGTTTCTTGTAAATGCGCCTATCTTCAATCGTTACGATGATGCTGGAAATATCGTGCAGTCTGGGGCGGCGCTTGGTGAGTTCTCAAATATTAAGAATGCCAAAGAGCTTGTTTCTATGCTCATACTTCAGACGGGTAATAATATAGTTGACCCACAAAGTAGAGAGATTGTTTTTAATGATAAAGGGGATGCTCCGCTTCCTCCTGCAGAAGCGGCGGTAAAGTTCTATAACCAATTCTCTGATCCGGCTAAGAATTCTTATGTATGGAACAGGAGCATGGATGATTCTAGGAGGCTATTCTCTTCCGGTAAATTGGCTAATTATTTTGGCTTTGCTTCTGATTTTAATACTATAAAGAAACTAAATCCCCATCTTAATTTTGATGTAACCTTGGTGCCACAGATAAAAGATAGCAAGCTTGTTGCCACTTTCGGCAGAATGGAGGCGGTAGTCGTGTCTAAAGCTTCTAAGAATTTGAATGCCTCATTTTCTGCCGCTTATTCACTTTCATCAATCCCTTCTATCAATCTTGTGGAAGAGAATTTATTGTTACCGCCAGTTCGTCGTGATATTATAAAAGAAGGAACTAAGAGTCCAGAAATGGCAATTTTCTATAAAGCTTCTCTTCAAGCGAAAGGTTGGTTGGAGCCGGATCCGATGGAAGTTTACAGTATATTTAAAGAGATGGTAGAGTCGTCGGCCGTAGGTAAGCTGAGGATTTATGAGGCGGTCCGTCAGGCCGAGGGGCGATTAGAAAAATTGTTAAAATAATTTATGAAATTTTCTTTATCTTCATTACTAAGTTTAGTGACACTGCTTTTCATCGTTTCATTAACTTTTGTTCCTGCTCTCGTGTCTGCTTGGGCACCGGGGCAAGCTATCGTCCCTTGCGGTGGAGATGTCGCTTGCAAGGCATGTCATATATTTCCGCTGGCTAACAATGTTATAGGTTTCATCTTATTTGGTCTGGCGATGCCCTTTGCCGTCATAATGATCCTCTGGGGAGGTATTCTTATGGTGACAGGCGCTGGTAACCCCGGTCAACTTGAGAAGGGGAGGAATTATCTAACATGGGCGGTTATCGGACTTGTAGTGGCCTTTGCCGGATGGATAATTGTTGATACAATAATAAAAGGACTCGCTGTCAAAGAAGGATCGTTTACCTTTGGCGCTTGGAATGAATTTCCCGCTTGCGGTCTATAAAATAATATGAATAAATTTATCCACAAAATTAAAAAATCATTCTTGCCCAAGCCACTTTTTTGGTCTATTATAAGCTTAGGGTTACTTATGCCGTTTTGGTTAGCTAACGCTCTTGACGACGCTCTTCCAAACGAGCCTCCTTGCGGAGAGGGAGGAGGGATCCCAAACCCACTCCAAGTTTGCTCTATCGCCGGTCTTGTGGAAGCGGTCGCCAATGTCGTTATGAAGATTGGCTTTATGGTGGCGGTAGTGTTCATCATATATTCCGGATTCTTATATGTGTCGGCGAGGGGAAGCGAAGATAAACTGAAGAAAGCGCACGCTACTTTCACTTGGACAATTATCGGTACAGCAGTTATACTTGGCGCATGGGTGATAGCGTTAGTGGTAAAATCAACAATAACGTCGTTAAATTAATAATAAACAGGTCGATTTATCCCGCTTGGGCGGGGTTAAAAAATTAAAATAATAAATTAAAAAATATATGCAAAAATTTAAAAAATTCATTCCAGTAGGGTTGATGTTTGCGCCGGTATTGGCATCTGCGGCAAGTCTTGAGAGTGTCGTTGGCAATATTCAAGCTTTAGTTAATCTTATTCTTCCATTACTTATATCAGTTGCTTTGATAGTCTTTATTGTCGGCGTTATTAAGTATATTACCGCTGGTGCAGATGAAGAGAAAAGAAAAGAAGCAAGAAATACTATCATTTATGGCGTGATTGGTCTTTTCGCTATTGTGTCGGTTTGGGGGCTTGTGGCTATGCTACAGTCTAGTTTCGGTATAAATGAGACTACAATTACTCCGCCACAGTTTAATTTCTAATAAAAAACAAGCTTTAAAAAAGAAATCCTCCAAAAGGAGGATTTCTTTTTTAGTTTAATTATTGTAAAATGGCAATATGAATAATTTAGTTTATAAAGTGGCTTATGGAGCAGAGCAAGTAAGTATTAATGCAGATACTTTACTTAGAAACATAGCGGATAAGATACTGAATCCTATTATAGGACTCATGATATCCATCGCTCTTTTGCTCTTTATTTATGGAGTGATAGAATTCATTTATGGCGCTGATAATGAGGATAAGAGGAAACAAGGTAAACAGCATATTATCTGGGGTATAATAGGACTTTTTATAATGGTCAGCGTGTTAGGCATAATGAAGATTATCATAAATTTCTGGGAAGGAATTTAGTTCCAGAAGGTTCGACTTTCTGGAATAAGGTTTATGATGATATAGGAAATGTCGCCAACGGAAAGTTTGTGTTTAATGGATATGGGAAGGAGATGGTGTAAGGGTGTTTTGTTGACAATCGTCTATCAATCGTCTATAATGTGTCTATAGTATGTTTGATCCGAAATACACAATCACCAATAAGATACTGCGCAATATCAAGCGTATTGCCGAAATCGCTACTCATTTGAATAGCAGAAGTTTTCCGAAAGTCGTTCTGGTGGAAATGGAACAGCGCGCGCGAGAGATTTCAGCGTTTTCTTCAACAAGCATTGAGGGCAACCCATTACCACTCACTGATGTTAAAAGGATCCTGAAAAACAGGCCGGAACATATCCGTGACAGCGAGCGGGAGGTCTTGAATTATAATAAAGCCATGTTTGAGGTAAATGGTCTGGTTAAAGCAAAGAAGTTTTTATGCGACGTATCATTGGTCGTAAAGATCCAAAAGACCATCACAAACGGGCTTATTGAGAAACATCGCTCTGGTCGCATTCGCACAGAGCCGGTGTTTGTCAATGACCCAAAGACACGCCAAGCAGTATATCTGCCACCGGATCACAAAGATGTACAGAAGCTCCTGAAGGAACTGTTTGAATATTTAGAAAAAAATTCTCAGACCATTGATCCGTTGATCTTGGCGGGGATTTTTCATAAGCAATTAGTTATCATCCATCCTTTTGTTGACGGTAATGGTAGAACAGCGCGCCTCGCCACTAAAGCGCTCCTTGCAAAAATGGGGCTTGATACTTTCGATCTGTTCAGTTTTGAAAATTATTACAATGAAAATGTCAGCAAATATTTTACGCAAGTCGGACTTTTTGGAAATTATTATGACCTGCACCACAAGGTAGATTTTACCTTGTGGTTGGAGTATTTTACCGACGGCATCATAGATGAACTGCTCCGTGTAAAGAAAGAATTGGAGCGAGAAGTAATTTCTCCTGATATCAAGGAGCATCATAAAATAATTTTGGAGCACATCAAAGAAAAAGGATATATCGCTGATAGAGATTATGCCACGCTTACCAAGCGAGCAAAGCCGACGCGGAACCTTGATTTTAATAAGTTGATTGATCTGGGGCTTATTGTTAAGATTGGCAAAGGCAAGGCCACGTATTACAAATTGAAATAAAGTAATAAAATTTATGGCGAGAAAAGATCTGCAAAAAAATAGTGTGATTATTTACCAAACCACCAAGGGACCAGAGTTGGAGGTGCGGATTGAAAAAGAAACAGTGTGGCTGGATGCTCATCAAATAGCGACGCTTTTTGGTACGCAGAGACCAGCTATTGTAAAGCATATAAACAATATTTATCAGACAGGTGAATTGGTGCAAAAAGCAACCTGTTCCATTTTGGAACAGGTTGCCGCAGATGGAAAAATAAGAAAAATGAATCTTTATAATCTAGATATGATTATTTCAGTAGGTTACCGCGTCAACTCCAAGCAAGCAACCCAATTTAGAATTTGGGCGACCAATACGCTGAAAGACTATCTGTTAAAAGGTTACGCGATCAATGAAAAAAGATTGTTAAATGCTCAAGAAAAATTCAAAGAATTGCAAGGCGCTATTTCTTTTTTGCAAGAAAAATCAAAACATGAATTGCTGTCTGGCCAAGAGCAGGAGATATTAAATTTACTCGCCAACTATTCAAAAACGCTTACTTTGTTAGAACAATACGATAAAGACAATTTGAGCGTTTCAAAAAAAGGGAAGGGCAAGTTTATTCTCGGATACGAAGAGGCGCAAAAAGTGATCGGCGCGCTTAAGAAAGACTTGATTGTCAAAAAAGAAGCCGGCAATCTCTTTGGGAAAGAATACGAAGGCAAATTGCAAGGAATAATCGGCAATATGTATCAAACATTCGGTAACAAAGAGCTTTACTCATCGCTGGAAGAAAAGTCGGCGCATCTTTTGTATTTCATCATCAAAGATCATCCTCTTGTCGATGGCAACAAACGCACAGGTTCATTTTTGTTTGTTTATTTTCTGGATAAAAACAATTTTCTTTACAGGGAATCCGGAGAAAAGAAAATTAATGATAATGCT
>PFDM01000058.1 GCA_002772825.1 Parcubacteria group bacterium CG10_big_fil_rev_8_21_14_0_10_38_31
CCATGGCTCTTTTTATTACATCAATATCCATTAGAAATCCTCCTTTTATAGGTTGTATTAGTATTGTGGCGTTTTAAAATGTGTACGACTCGGTGATGCATATTTCTGTCAGCTTTATTTAATGCACGTTGTCGCCTTGGCGTAACGTGCTGAGATCCTTCACAATCTCTGCTATTCCCAACCGTTCCAACCTCAAAAGATTTTTAAGGTGGGAGATACTGTTATCAAGAATCTCTTTTTCACTGTTACTAAGCCAGCCGTATTTCTTTAGCGTCTTTTCCGCTCTCTTAAGCGTTGAGATGTCTTTCTCAATCCCTTTTTGCTTTCTCTTCATATTACACCCTTCATTATTAAGGACACCTTTCTTTTATAGGTTTTATTCAGTTTTTTAAGGACGATCTTTTTCTTTAGATAATTTACATCAATAAAGAAAAAAAGCAACGACTGTGCAACACTAAATCACACGAAGCCCTGTGTTGTTTACGAAGTTGTAAAAAATATAATTAAACGGCTCAACCCACTATGGTGGGTTGAGCCGTTTAATTTTTGTTTACTTGATTCTTATTTTTCCGTCTCGGTGAGGGCTTTCCCTTCTTCGGCGTAATTTAGAGTCAATTTTTGTTCTTTAGGGTCAAAGAGTGTTATCTGGAAAGCATATGATTTACCAATTTCCAATTTCTTCTTCATTTCTTCTTCTGTGCCGAATTCAGATATGTGGACAAGGCCGGCCACTCCCTCTTCAATGCTCGCCAAGGCTCCGTGTCTGTTGAATTTGATGATAACTCCTTTGATGATATCTCCTTTTTTGTATTTGTCTTTTGCTTTTTCCCATGGATTTGGTTTAAGCGCCTTCACTGATAGAGATATCTTACCATCTTTTATCTCTATAATTTTAGCTTTTACCTTCTCTCCCACTTTAAATAAATTTCCCGGGTTCTCAATAAGAGTCCAGTCAAGTTCTGAGATATGAGCCAATCCTTCAAGACCTTCCTCAATCTTTATAAAAATTCCAAAATCAACTACCCCTGTGATATCTCCTTCTATAATGTCATCTACTTTATATTTTTCTACTATCTCTTTAAGTTCTTCTGATTCCATTTTCTTTTCTGATAGGACGATTCTTCCTTCCTTCTGGTCGCTCCCTATTATAGTGACAGCAATCTTGGTGCCGACAAGCTTCTTAAGTTCTTGGAGTATTTTGTCTTTATCGCCGTCTTCAATTCTTGGATAATGATCCGGTTTTAACTGCGAAGCCGGCAAGAATCCAGGGATTCCTTTCCAATCCATGATAAGCCCTCCTTTGTTCGCGTCAGTAACCGTAAGATTAAGAGCGATATTACCTTTCTGTGTTTCTTCAACTTCAGACCATATCTTTTCCTGTTTAGCTTCTTTTAGTGAAAGCTCTATATAACCATCTTCATTTTCAACTTCTATCACCTTCGCGCTTATAGAGTCACCCGGCTTGAGGACCTTTATAATATCTCTGGCGTTGTTAAACTCTCTGCCATATATTATGCCTGTTCCAAAAGGAGTAATATCCACAAAAATGGAAGACTGTTCCTTTCCTATAACTTTCCCTTCGGTCAGTTCATTCACCTTAGGGCGAGAAGAAGAACCCTCTTTTAATAGAAGATCCATTATTCCCATCGATATGTCTTTTATTGGTTCTGCTAATGTATTCATACTTGGTATCTTATTATAGAGAAAAATAGATATTTAGCAATACCTTGACGCTGTGTTGTGTAAAATAATGTTAAATTGGCTTTTTTGATAAATTTGATTTAAAATCTGATTATAATGGCAAGAAAAAAAATATATTTAAGTAGTGGTTTTTTCTTATTGGGTTTTGGTCTGCTTTTTTTTGCTTCGCCATATTTTTTCAAGCCGATTGAATACAACATAAATGACATAGTGAGTGGAGAGGGGAATGAAGATAATTTAAAAGATAAAAATGTCGGTGATATTAAAGAGGAAGAGATTGTAGTTCCGTTTGTCGCGACTCACCTTGATATACCGGAAGCAGTGAAGGGTGTGTATATGACTGCTTGCGTGGCTGGCACTCCGAGCATCAGAAGTAAGATGGTAAAACTTGTGGAGGAAACAGAGTTGAATACGATTATCATAGATATAAAGGATTACAGTGGCACAATCTCATTTAGAGTGGGCGACCCCTTGCTTGATGGTTTTGATGGGCCCGGTTGTCATGTTAGTGACATGAGAGAGTTTGTAGACTCTCTTCATAAAAAAGGGATTTATGTCGTAGGGAGAATTACTGTTTTCCAAGACCCGTATTATTCCAAACTTTATCCTGAGTTAGCTGTCAAGAAAGAGAGCGATAAATCTATTCTCTGGAAAGATAGAAAAGGGATAATTTACATAGACCCTGGTGCTAAAGAGATGTGGGATTATATCGTGATGTTAAGTAGAGGGTCCTACGAAGCCGGTTTTGACGAAATTAATTTTGATTATATTCGTTTTCCTTCAGATGGAAATATGGATGATATGTATTACCCTTTTAGTGAGGAGAAAATTTTGGCTGATATGTCTTTTGGTAAGGCTAAAGTGTTGAGAGATTTCTTCGCCTATCTAGATGATAA
>PFDM01000037.1:0-505 GCA_002772825.1 Parcubacteria group bacterium CG10_big_fil_rev_8_21_14_0_10_38_31
CTCGTAATAGACATAATGGACACACAGAAGAAAAATCTAATGGACAAGAATTATGGCCTCGTAATAGACATAATGGACACACAGAAGAAAAATCTAATGGACAAGAATTATGGCGGGACGATGAGGTTGGGGGTTTACCCATGTGTCCTTAAGAATGGGACGATAAGTCGTAAGGCGTATGGCACGCGAAAGATCTTAGAGCGTCATCGTCATCGTTACGAATTTAGTAATGAGTTTAGGGCGTTGTTTGAGAATAAGGGGCTAGTGCTCGCCGGCACTTCACCAGATGAGACATTGGTGGAGATAGTAGAACTTCCCTTAGATAAGCATCCTTTTTTTGTGGGGGTGCAGTTTCATCCGGAGTTTAAATCCCGCCCACTTAACCCTCATCCCTTGTTTAAAGCATTTATAAAAGCGAGCTTGAAATAACTATCCGTAAGGTGAGACCTTACGGACATATCTTAAAACGGCTTTAAATAACGCTTAAATAACTTAGGAATTCGCC
>PFDM01000037.1:528-2906 GCA_002772825.1 Parcubacteria group bacterium CG10_big_fil_rev_8_21_14_0_10_38_31
TTTGTAGTTTTTCAATGGCAAAAACTGCCATATGTGTTTTTGGGCTTAGCCTTTATAAATTCTGATAATTAACCTTTGTCACCCCAATTCTATCAGAATGTCACCTCATAAGGTTAACTGTACACGGACTTGACAAAGTGTCCAGAAGGTGTATCATTAACAGTAGATTAAAAATAGAGAAAATAAAAATCAAAAAGTCAGATTATTTGGATCTGACTTTTTAAAAACCAATAAAAAAGGGGGAAAAGAAATGACTGCGAAGAAGATGAAGGGGGTTGGTCAAAGGGATATTACCAAGGTAAGCGGTATTGTGATGGGGATAATCCTCGTCGCGATACTCGGCTGGGGTATATGGAGCATGGTTGATATGACGCTCCATATGAACGGACTGGCCCTTCAGCAGTTTGAGAAGAGCCAGCAGGCGATCGCTCAGACTCAGGAGGAGTTTGGGTTTCTTAAGAAATAAAAATGAGGGGCTAAGGGGGTAAGGGATGGTGAAAAAATTTTTTGTTTGTTTATTTTATGGGGCGGTGATGATGGTCATCCTCGCCTTCGGCTTCATCTTCTCTACGCTCACGGTGGGGGATTACGCCGTGAGTTTTAGTTCATTGTTGCAGTCCTTGTCGAGATAGTTCTCGGCAAGGACTGCAAAACCAAAACCGCTTCACTTTTGTGAGCGGTTTTTTATTTACGACCTCTTGAGTGAAAGGCCTTGTGGATGTCGTGCAGTTTCTTGTCTGTGATGTGGGTATAGATTTGCGTAGTAGAGATGTTGGAGTGTCCAAGGAGAGATTGGACGGAACGGATATCCGCCCCGGCGGAAAGAAGGTCAGTGGCAAAGCAGTGCCTTATGATGTGCGGGGTCACTTTCTTGGAGATGCCGGCCTTTATGGCGTAGTGTTTTATAATCCTTTCTACGGAGCGAGGGGTAAGACGAGATGTTTCGCCATTCATTTTATTATTAGACGTTTCGCCAAAAAAACGTTTCTCTAAAGGACGGATTCCGCCTTCGGCGGATGGGGGCATCCTACGAGAATCATTTTTTTTGGCTTCACTTACTCTGGAAGCAGAATTTTTAATCCTTATAAACAGTGCCTCATTTATGTCTGCTCTGGCGTCAAGATAAGTCTTTAGAGTATTTTTGGCCATATCGGATAGAAAGACGACTCTAACTTTCCCTCCTTTTCCTCTAACAGAAAACTCATCTCGTTTAAAATTTATAGAATCTATATTAAGATTGCATAGTTCAGAGACACGAAGTCCGGTGGAGAAGAGCATTTCAAGTATAGATTTGTCGCGAAGAGATTTTAATCCCTCGTCTGGCGGAGTAATTGGCGCATCAAGGAGTCTTTCCAGTTCGTCTTCGGTGATAAGGTCCAGGTCTCTCTCGGGGACTTTCATGAGGTCAATCTTTTCCGCAGATAACGACTCAATATCACGCCGGCTTAAGTATTTAAGAAAAGCTCTAAGCGCTACCAGGTGATAGTTTTGAGTCTTCTTAGAGAGAGTTGGCTCTAGGCGGTTTAACCATAGGCGGTATTGCCTGACGACTTCATCGGAGATATCATCTACATTTTTAAGTTTACTTTGGACTAAGAAACGTTTGAGATAATGATCGTAATTTTCAATAGTCTTAATACTTCGTCCTCGTTCAACTTCAAGATATTCTAAGAAGTCTTTCTTAAGTTGGATTATATTGTGCGACATTGTTTTATTATAAGCCTAGCACATTATAAAACAAGAAGTGCCCTTGTGGTGCGACATTGTTTTATTATAAGCCTAGCGCATTATAAAACAAGAAGTGCCCTTGTGGTACGACATCAATCAATTATAGAAGAAATTTATTAAATTTGATTCTCGTATCCTTCGTATTCGGCAGTGATTTTTTCTATAGCTTTCCCAAGCTCTTCTTTAGCTCCCATATTATATCCATCATATAAATTTGTCCGATTAAGTTCCTCCATCAAACTTTTTACTTTGGAGGGATACCATTGGCTTGGAGATGTTTCTTTTTTTATAATTTTTAATATTTCTTCTCCTAATTTCCTCTTTTTTCCTTCAATATCAGCATCCTCTTTATATATTTCTGAAGTTTTATCTTGTATTTGGTAAATTATTGAGTCACAGGTATTTGAGATTATTTCTTCTTTATCCTTTTTTTCTTCTGGGGATACTCCTGATAGATTGTTTAATTCAAAATTCATAATCGTATTATAACTTGAATATTTTAAGTTAACAAATCATAATTTCTCGAGTTCAACAATCAATTGCAACACTTGGTAAAATATTAATTTCACAACATTTACATCCATTCTCGTCTTAGATAAATAATACTCGTTTTATTCGTGAAAAATTCTCCCTTGCTCCGCGGGGAACCC
>PFDM01000036.1 GCA_002772825.1 Parcubacteria group bacterium CG10_big_fil_rev_8_21_14_0_10_38_31
GGACTCGAACCCACAACCCCCTGGTCCGAAGCCAGGTGCTCTATCCATTGAGCTACGAGCGCATTTATATGCATAAATTTATGCAATTACTTACTAACAATAGAACAAATTTAGCAAAAAATCAATTTTAGAGTAGAATATATAAATGACCAAGAAGACTAATTTTAATATACCTAAGGAAGTTTCACGAGTAACTGAAACTTTACAAAAAGCCGGCTTTGAAGCCTTTCTTGTTGGTGGTTGTGTCAGGGATCTGTTAAGAGGGAAGAAGCCAAAGGATTGGGATGTTACTACAAATGCCACTCCGGATCAGATCGTAAATCTTTTCCCTAAGACCTTTTATGAAAATAAATTTGGCACTGTTAGTGTGGTGAATGAAGACGCAGAAGATGAAACATTGAGAAATGTTGAGATAACTCCATACAGAATGGAGGCTAAGTATTCTGACAAGCGTCATCCTGATTCGGTAAGTTTCACGAATAACATTGAAGATGATTTGAAGAGAAGAGATTTTACTGTTAATGCAATGGCATTAGATACGGTGTCGGGCAAGATTATTGACCTTTTTGATGGTCAGAAGGATATGAAGAGTAAGTTAATCAAGGCCGTCGGAAATCCTGTAGACCGTTTTTCAGAAGATGCTTTAAGGATGATGAGAGCGGTGCGCTTTGCCACAGAACTAGACTTTGATATAGAGAAAGAGACATTAAAAGCTATCAAAGGCAGAGCTATTCTATTGGACAAAATTGCTAAAGAAAGAATTCGTGATGAGTTTATAAAGATAATAATGTCCAATAGACCAGATAGAGGGATGGAGGTTTTACGTGAAACAGGTCTTTTAAAGTTTGTGATGCCGGAAATAGAGGAGGGTTTTAATATAGAACAGAACAAAGATCATATTTATGATGTCTGGACTCATTCTATTAAGGCATTAAAACACTCAGCTGATAAGGATTTCCCTTTAAATATAAGGATTGCGGCTCTTCTGCATGATGTTGGTAAGCCAAAATCAAGAAGACGAGACGAGAAGAAGAACGACTACACCTTTTATGGACATGATGTGATTGGGGAAAAGATGTCCGTTAAGATGTTGGCTCGGCTTAAGTTTCCTAAAAAGGACATTGATACTATATCTAAACTTGTCCGTTATCATCTTTTCTTCTCAGATGTGGAGCAGATTACTCTTTCGGCAGTGCGTAGGATTGTGCGAAATGTTGGACCAGAGAATGTGTGGGACCTGATGAAGGTTCGTTTTTGCGATAGGATTGGCATGGGGAGACCTAAGGAGACTCCTTACCGACTTCGCAAGTATGAATCTATGATAGATGAAGCTATGAGGGCACCAGTCACCGTGGGGATGCTGAAGGTTAACGGGGCAAGGATAATGGAGATTGCCGGAGAAAAACCCGGTCCGCGGATTGGCTTTATATTGCACGCCCTTCTAGAAGAAGTGCTGGATAATCCTGAACTTAATACTAAAGAATATCTTGAAGAGAAGGTGATGAAACTTTCTAAACTAACTGACGAAAAGCTCAAGAAAATTGGCGAGAAAGGCAAGGATACAAAAGAATCAAAAGAAAGAAAAGAGATTGAAGAGATCCGAAAGAAGTGGTGGGTAAAATAAATAAAGTAAAATGTGAAGTAGTGACCTGTAGTTTCTTGAGTGCGACGATTAGAAACTTGGAAGTACTCTTGTGGTATCTGCCTTTTTCCCACTTAATTTTCCTTACCGAACGAAGTGAGGTGGAAAATTCTGCTTAAAAGCAGACCAGATAAAAAGCAATCCGCCACGGCGGATTGCTTTTTATCCCCAGTTTGCGGAAATATTTTTGCTACGTTACAATGAATGATGACTCGATATATTTTTGTTATAGGAGGAGTAATGTCCGGAGTGGGGAAGGGCGTTGCTTCATCTTCTATTGGTAAGATTCTCCAAGGGAAAGGGTTTAAAGTGACAGCTATTAAAATAGACCCTTATATAAATGTAGATGCTGGCACTATGAATCCTACTGAACACGGTGAAGTTTTTGTCACTGAAGATGGCGATGAAACAGATCAGGATATAGGTAATTATGAAAGGTTTCTAAATGTAGACATTCTCTCTGGTAATTATATGACTACTGGTCGAGTGTATCAGACTGTCATAAATAAAGAGCGTAATCTTGAGTATAAAGGAAAGTGTGTGGAGGTGGTGCCTCACATTCCAGAAGAGGTTATAAGGAGAATCAAGGTTGCCGGTAAGAGAGCTAAGGCTGATTTTGTGATTGTTGAAGTTGGTGGAACTGTAGGCGAGTATCAGAATATCCTCTTTCTTGAAGCGGCTCGTATGATGCATCTTCGTCACCCTAATCAGGTGGCTTTTGTTTTAGTGAGTTATCTTCCGGTGCCAAGTAAGGTGGGTGAGATGAAGACGAAGCCCACTCAGTATGCAGTGATGACTTTAAATTCAGCCGGAATCCAGCCGGACTTTATTCTCTGTCGGTCAGAC
>PFDM01000026.1 GCA_002772825.1 Parcubacteria group bacterium CG10_big_fil_rev_8_21_14_0_10_38_31
TAGAGCTTAAATAAAGAAAGCTCTCTACTTGAAAAAACACGGAAGAAGGGTTAAAATGTTCATATTATGGATATATTAGGAACACTTTTCGGCTCTCAAAATCGTGTAAAGATTTTACGCTTATTTTTCCTTAACTCTGAAGAAATAATTGATAATAAAGAAATCTCCCGCAGGAGTAAGGTCCAACCGACCGCTCTCCGTCGGGAGATTTCTGTTTTGTCTAAGATAGATTTTATAAGGAAAAAGAAGATTGGCAAGACCGTCGGATGGCAGATCAACCCCACCTTTCCTTACTTGAACCTCCTTAGGAGCTTGCTTCTAAACTCTACGGCCGTCAGTGCGGAAGACTTGACTAAGAAGATTAAACCAGTAGGTAAGATAAAGCTAATAATAATTTCCGGTATCTTTATCCAGAATGATGACAACAGGATTGATTTGTTAGTCGTCGGTGATTCTATAAAGAAGAGCAAGATTGAAAAAACTATTAAAGATATTGAAGCTAGTGTCGGCAAAGAACTTAAATACGCCTTCTTTGATACGGAAGAATTTTTATATCGCTTGGGAATATATGACAAGTTTGTGAGGGATATCTTAGACTACACGCATGAGAAGATCCTAAATAAATTGAATATATAATAGATGAAAGAAGACTCTTTGAAAACCAGTGAATATTCTCAATCAAAAAAGATTTTAATCGCAACCGGTATTTACCCGCCTGATATAGGCGGACCGGCGACTTATTCAAAACAATTATTTGACCATCTTCCTTTGCATGGACTCAGTGTCCATATTATGAACTTTAGTGATGTGAGGTATTTGCCTAAAGGATTGCGACATTTTGTTTATTTTTTAAAATTATTAAAAGAGGGAAGAAGCGCGGATATAATCTTTGCTCAAGATCCAGTGAGTGTCGGATTGCCAGCGTGTCTGGCTTCAAATATATTAAGAAAGAGATTTGTGCTTAAGGTTGTCGGTGATTATGCATGGGAACAGTATTGCCAGAAACCTGCAATTTCCGAGTTTAAATTTACAAGTCTGGAAAAATTTCAAGAAGAAAAGTTTGATTTTATCACCGAATTAAGAAGAAGAATACAGAAATATGTTGCCGGTAAGGCTTCGAGGTTGATAGTGCCAAGTCACTACTTAAAGGAGATTATGTTAAAATGGGGGATAAAGGAGAATAAGATTTCTGTAATTTATAATTCTTTTGATTACTCCGCGATTCTTGAAGATAAGGATGAAGTGAGGCGAGAATATGATATAAACGGATATATTATTGTTTCAGTAGGTCGGTTGGTGCCATGGAAAGGATTTATGTCGCTTGTAGAGGTTATGCCGGATATTTTGAAAGATAATCCTCAGGCTAAGCTTTTAATTATCGGCGATGGTCCGGAAATGGAGAAATTAAAATCTAAGATTATAAACATCGGTATGACTGATAATGTTATAATGCTTGGTAAGCTCCCTCACGAGGAGGTGTTGGCATATCTGAAGGCATCTGATGTTTTTGTATTAAATACCGCTTATGAGGGTTTTTCCCATCAGTTACTTGAGGTTATGGCGTCTGGGACTCCGATTGTTACTACTAACATTGGAGGAAATGTGGAAATTATTGAAGATAATAAAAATGGTCTACTTGTGGAGTATGATAATAAGAATCAAATCAAGCGGTCAATATTACAGTTGCTTTCCAGTGAAGATTTAGTGAGAGCGCTTACTGAGGAGGGTAAAAAAACGGTTAATAATTTTTCAAAAGAGAGAATGATAAATGAAACTATTAAGATATTAATATAATATATGGTAAAGAATATTTTAATGATATCAAGAGATGATTTAATATTTAAAAATGACTCCGAGGTGAGGGTCAGGATGACAGAGTATGGCACTTTAGTCGAGAGCCTTGATATAATAGTCTTCACTAAGAGGGGAGGTAATGTTAATTATGATAATCCGGTGAAGATTAGAGACAATGTGTTTGCTTACGCTACTAATTCTAAGAGTAAATTTCTTTACATATTTGATGCGCTAAAGATTGCCCGTAAACTTAAAAAACCAAATCTTGTTACAACGCAGGATCCTTTTGAAGCCGGTCTTTCGGGTTGGCTCATCAAAAGAGAATTTAAGACTAAGTTTCAAATTCAGATTCATACTGATTTTCTTTCTCCTTTCTTTAAGAAAGAGTCTTTCTTAAATCGTATTAGGGTTATGATTGCTAATTATATTATTCCTCGCGCGGATTGTATTAGGGTCGTTTCTTTGAGAATCAAGGAAACGGTAAAAAAGAGATATAATATCTATAATGTAGGAGTCTTGCCGATTTTTGTTGATGTAAAGAAGATAAGAGAGACACAAGTTAGGGAAGATTTACGTAGAAAATACCCACAATTTAATTTTATAATTCTGATGGCTGGTCGTCTTAGTGTAGAGAAAAATATACCTATAGCTATCAGTGTGATGAAAGATATTTTGAAAAAATATCCTAAAGTGGGACTTGTCATAGTTGGCGCCGGACCGGAGGAAAAGAGACTTAAATCTAAAGCCAGTAAGATGAAAGATAACATAATCTTTGAGCCGTGGAGTGATAATCTACCTTCGTATTATAAGACAGCCGGTATGTTCTTGCTTACTTCCAATTATGAAGGGTTTGGCCGGACTGTTATGGAGGCGACGGCTTCTTCTTGCCCTGTTGTGATGACTGATGTTGGGCTTGCCGGCGAGATTATAAAAGATGGTTATAGCGGTTTCGTAATACCAGTTGGAGATAAAGACGCGCTGGAAGAAGCTCTAGTAAAGATGATTAGTGAGAGATTTCTTTTTAATGATTTTGTTGTTAGCGCTGAATATATGGCTGCCGTCTTGTTTGATAAAGACGAATATCTAGATGCTTGCAGGAGGTCATGGGAAGAATGCGCCTCTTAAACCTTATTTTTTTTGGCTATCACAAGAAAGTTTGAATACCCGCTTCTTCTTTTTATCTCTTCAATCTTTTTTATCTTGAAGCCATTTTTTTCTATGAGTCTTTTTAATTCTCTCTTGGTAAAAGCATGGAGGAGGCGAGATTTCTTATATTTATTGAAGTCTAAGTAGATATCTTTAAAATCAAGATTAGATAGCTTGAATAAGCTTAAGAGGGCATATTTTATAATGGTTGGAATAAACTTCTTTTGCCATAAGTTCCATACTGACACAACGATAATACCATCATCTTTTAGCACACGACGAGCTTCTTTTATAAACTGTTCTCTAAGTTTTAGAGATGGAATATGATGAAGTACCGCAAAGGAAAATGTGGTATCAAATACTTCATTATCAAAAGGTAAATTTATCCCCTCAGTCTTTATAAACTTAGCGACTGTCTTATATCTTTCTCTTGCTATCTTGAGTAGCTCTTCGGAAGTATCACTTCCCGTGTAGTCTATATTTTTTCCGGCAAATTGTTCAAAAAAACGTCCATTACCGCACCCGAGGTCTAGTATTTTATCATTTTCTTTTATTAGCCCTTTTACGAAGTTTAATTCTTCCCAAAACATTGTTCTGGTATTGGAAAAGTCTCCTGCTATTTTATTATAATTAGCTATTGATTCAGCCAAAATCTCTTTTGCTATTTCCTCTTTCATTGTTTATAGTATAGCTAAATTATAGGAATTTTTCCAAGTATAATATGATTTTTAAGGGAATTAAGACAGAAGCCGATATAGAAAAATTAAAAAGAATTATCTCCAAGGATAAGGTTCTTTATGAGCGTGTCTTAAGGATAAAGAAGAAAATTACCTTTAGGTCTCGTGATTATGTCTATAGGACTAAACCGCTTCCTGTTAATGCGGAGATTCTGGCTTTGTATAAAGACATGGTGAAGAATGGAGAAGAAGAAAGATTGCCTGAAGTGGAATTATTGCTGAGAAAGATAAAGACCAAAAGTAATTCGGGAATAGTATCAGTATCTCTCCTCACAAAGCCATTTGCCTGTCCGGGTAAATGTGTCTATTGCCCGACGGAGAAGGGGATGCCCAAGAGTTACCTCTCCAAGGAGCCTGCCGCCAGCCGCGCTTTGAGAAATAATTTTGATCCGTATAAACAGGTGGTCACTAGACTTCGCGCCCTGGAAACAAACGGTCACCCTATTGATAAGATAGAGATTATCGTAATAGGCGGAACATGGAGTTACTACCCGAGTAAATATCAGGAAGAGTTTATCTCAGAAGTTTTTAGAGCCTGCAATAATTATAAGAGAAAAGGAGAGATTAAGAAAAAATCTAAGACACTTACTGAACTTCAAAGATTAAATGAAAAAGCAAAATGCAGGGTTATTGGATTATCCGTAGAAACAAGACCGGATTACATAAACTTAGATGAGATAAAAAGGATGAGGAGTCTTGGTGTCACAAAGGTAGAAATAGGCGTTCAGAATCTTGATGACAAAGTGATGTTAAAAAATGCAAGAGGTTTCTCAACGGAAACTATTGCTAAGGCGACAGCTCTTCTTCGTTTGGCGGGGCTAAAGATTGTCTATCACATGATGCCGAATCTATATACTAGCAATTACAAGAAAGATGTCTGGATGTTTAAGGAGCTTTTTTTAAATCCTCTCTTTTATCCGGACATGTTGAAAATTTATCCATGTGTTGTCTTGAAGAACAGTAGCTTGTATAAAATATGGCAGAGAGGTGAATTTAAGGCTTATAGCGACAAGAAACTCGCAAAATTGTTAGTAGAAGTAAAAAAAGGAATCCCTAAGTTTGTAAGATTAATTCGGGTTATTCGTGATATTCCGGCTGATTATATCGTAGCTGGAAGTAAAATATCAAACTTGAGGCAACTCCTTGAAGCGGACCAGATAGAAAATAACTGGAAGTGTAAGTGTATAAGGTGTAGGGAGATAAGAGAAGCAAAGATTGAGTTAAAGGATTTATCTCTTGAGAAAGAAGAATATGAGACATCTGTCGGCAGGGAGGTATTTTTAAGTTGGGAGAAAAAATCAACTGATAAAATGGCCACTTTTTTACGTCTATTTTTGCCTTTGGTTTTTAACAAAGATGATACCCTGCCTGTTCTTGAGGATTGCGCTATTATAAGAGAGCTTCATACTTATGGCAGGCTTGTGCCTGTAGCGGAAAAGGGGAAGCAGAGTCAGCACCGAGGACTCGGCAGTTCTCTTATCGGGGAAGCTGAAGAAATATCTAAAAAAGCCGGTTATAGGAAAATGGCGATAATCTCAGGTGTGGGGGTTAGAAGTTATTATCGTAAGTTAGGGTATCGGCTTGCCGATGGCTATATGGTAAAATCATTAATATGAAGCTTTTATTTATAACTCAAAAAGTTGATAAGAATGATGACCTTTTGGGTGTCTATCATGAGTGGATTAAAAGGTTAGCATTAGAATTTCAGCTTGTTAGTGTTGTCTGCCTATACGAGGGAGAGCATGATTTACCGTCTAATGTTAAAATTTATTCTCTTGGTAAGGAGAAATTTCTAGATTATGAGAAGCCGAATAAATTTAGGTATATTTTAAAATTTTATAAACATATTTGGTCTTTAAGGAATGAATACGATAGTGTGTTTGTCCACATGAATCCGGAGTATCTTATACTAGCTGGCCCACTGTGGAAACTTTTAAGGAAGAATGTTTTATTATGGTATGCGCATTATCATAATAGCTTGAAGCTGAGAGTAGCTGTCTTTTTTACTAATAAAGTTGTCACGTCTGTTAAAGAAGCATTTCCTTTTGACACAAGAAAGATTGTTGTTCTTCAGCAAGGCATAGATGTACATAAATTTACACCCAAAGACAAGGAAGATGTCATCTCGACTGAAAATAAAATAAAAATTCTTTTTGTCGGGAGAATTAGTCCGATAAAAAATGTAGATATACTTGTGAAGGCGTTTAATCTTTTAGTTAAGAAATATCATAACTTACATCTTAATATTGTTGGCGTCCCAGGTGAAAATGATATGGAGTATTTTAAGCAAATCAAAGATGAGGTAAAGGCACTTGAGATTGAGAAAGAAGTTTCATTCTTAGGTAAGATTCCCAATAATCAAACACCGGAGATATATAACAGTAACGACATTTTTGTAAATCTGACTAAAGCTGGATGTTTTGATAAGACGACTCTTGAGGCGATGGCTTCCGGTTCGGTGGTTTTAGTTTCTAATGATGCCTTTAATAATATATTTGATGCGAGATTGAGAGAGAAGTTAATTTTTAAAGAAAGAGACGTTCTTGATCTTTCTTCTAAAATTGAGAATTTAATAAACACTCCTAGAGAAGACATGATGATTATAAAAAAAGAGATGAGAGACATTGTGGTAAAAAAACACAGTTTAGATGGTTTAATAGATAAATTATCTTATGTTCTTAAGGAGTAATAAAGATAAAAAGATAAAAATAATTCTGTTTTCTATAGCGATATTTGTTAATTTATCGATGTTTTTTTACCTTTACGCTTCGCGGGGGCAAGATTTTTTTAACCCGTTAACTCAAGGCACAGACCAGGCTGAGTATGGGCGAATCGCGATTAACTTAGTAGAGCATGGTTCTTTTTCCTTTTCTGAGTCTTTTCCGTATCTTCCTAACCCGGCACGGACGCCTATCTTTCCTTTATTTTTAAGCCTTAGTTATCTTTTTACTGGCGGTTTTATATTAGCAACTTTGATAAATATTTTAATAAGCGCTATTACGGCAATTATTGTATTTGAGATAGCATTTTTAATAACTAAGCGTCCTAACTTATCTTTTGTATCGGGTTTAATTTTTGTCTTACTTCCTTATAAGATTTACCTTGTCAATTTGATAATGGCAGATACTCTTTTCGTATTTTTCTTCACTCTTTTTATCTTATTTTTTCTTAAGATGATTAAAGGGGAGACAAGTTTTAATATTAAAAATGCCATCTTGACTGGCGGTCTTCTTGGTGTCTCTGTCCTTACTCGTCCGATAACTCAGTTTTTTATAGTGATACCTATTTTTGTCGCGCTATTGTTGTTTAGAGAAGATTTTAAAAAAAGAATATTTGTCTCTGCCTTAATGTTTGTCTCGTTTATTTTTATTTTATCCCCATGGCTTATAAGAAACGAAGTTCATTTTGAAGAGCCGTTTTTATCGTCAGTCGGTAGGTATCATATGTATGTAAGTTATCTGGCTCCTTGGCAGGCGTATAGAGATGGCGTCTCAAGAGATGAGAAACATAGAGAAGTCCTAAGGTATATTGATGAAATGTATGGGGAAAATGCGATGTATGACTTAGGGGCTTCCACGGAGCTCTCAAAGATAGCCAAGAGAGAAATCCTAGATAATCCTCTGAATTATCTTTTCTTTCATATTTCGTCTATGCCCGTATATTTTCTAAATAACGATTTTATTCTTACCGTCAGGGAAGCGTTTAACATAAAACTTCCCGGCGTATATATTACTCAAAAGATTTTTTCTCTTGATTTTAGGGGATTATGGCAATCTGTCTTTAGTTCCGGAATATTTTTTATTATATTTTTTCTCATAAGTTATCTTATTGTCGCTATTAAGTCTGGATTGGGTATCATTTGGGCTTTTTATCATATCAAACGCAATTTTCATCTAGGCGTTTTTGTCGTGCTGTCTATTTTATATTTTCCACTGCTTGTCGGATTTGAGGGGCATGCCAGATTTAGGATACCTATTGAGCCATTTCTTATAATTTTTTCGGTAATGGCCGTAGTTAATATATGGAGCTTTATACAGAAAAAATGTTTGAAACTCTCAAATGAAAATGTCTAAAGAAAAACTTAAAATTTTTTATATTGCTAATGCGCGTATTCCTACGGAGAAAGCGCATGGTATACAGATAATGAAGATGTGCGAAGCCTTCGCTAAAAATGGGGCAGAGGTTACTCTTGTCTTGCCAAAGAGACGCAACCCCATCAAAGAAAATCTTTTTTCTTATTATAATGTTGAGCCGACTTTTAAGATTAAGAAGCTTCCTGCACTAGACTTTCTTTTTATTGATAGTCCTATTACTTTTGCTTTGAGCACGTTAGTTTTTTCAATATCAACTTATTGTTACTTATTTTTTAAGAAAGGGAATTTTGTCGTTTATACTCGAGGGGAGATGGTCTTATCTTTAGCAATGTTTATAAATAAGCGATTATTCTGGGAGACCCATATTAAGCCTTCAAATATAAATTGGTATAAAAGAGTTATTAAGAATACTGGAGGCCTTATTGTTGTCACAAAATATTATAAAGATTTAATGATAAAAGAATTTAATGTGTTGCCTGATAAAGTGCTGTATTCTCCTGATGGTGTCGATCTTAAGATTTTTGATATTGGCACAGAGAAGGAAGAGGCACGGAAGAAATTAGGATTACCGACAGATGAGAAAATTATAGTCTATACTGGGAGTTTACTTAAGTGGAAAGGAGTTGAAACTTTAGTAGAATCTGCTGAGTTTTTAGATAGTGATAATACAGTATATGTAGTTGGCGACCTAAAAAAAGATGATAATTATTATTTGCCTCCTATTGATTCTTCCTCTAATATTAAGTTCGTAGGGCTAAAGTCTTACAAGGAGATTCCTTTATGGCTTAAGGCATCTGACGTTCTTGTGCTTATGGGCACAGATAAGAACGAGACATCAAAATATTATACTTCGCCTTTGAAGCTTTTTGAATATATGGCATCAAGGAGGCCTATCGTTGCTCCGAGCCTGCCTTCTTTACTAGATATACTTGATGAAAGCAACTCTTTCTTAGTGGAGCCGGATAATCCGAAGAAATTAGCAGAAAAGATAAAGTTTGTTTTAAATAATGGGGAAAAGTCTAAAGATATCGCAGAGCAGGCTTATAATGGTTCAAAAAATTATTCTTGGGATAAAAGGGCCGAGAATATCATCAAATTTATCCAAATGAATATAAGAGATTTATAAAATTATGAAAGAGAGCTTTGCTTTAAAAATTTATACTAAGAATGGCATTGTAAAAGAGGATATTTTCGGTGGAAAGAAAATCCTTCATTTGGGGTGTGGAAACTCTAAACTTAGAGGGGCTGTGGGTGTAGATATGTTGAAAATGCCGGCAGTTGATGTTGTCTGTAACTTAGATGTTACACCTTGGCCATTTGAAGATAATAGTGTCGATTTTATCTTTGCACACAACGTCTTGGAACATGTAGACAATGTTGTTGATTTCCTTAATGAAGTTTGGCGAGTCGGTAAAAATGATTCACGAATAGTTATCGCGGTGCCGTATTTTCGTTCAGTAGATGCTTTTACCGACCCGACTCATAAGCACTTCTTTACAGCAAATTCCTTAGATTACTTTATGAAAGAAAAAGGAGGATCTCTTTCAGCTTATGGATATACAGATCGCAGGTTTGAAAAAATAGGATTTTGGTATGGGTGGCCTCAGGAGTCAGATGACTTAATAGTAAGACACTTTAAGAAATTTATCTGTAAGTATACGAAATTTTATGACCAGTATCTTTCCTTGTTTTTGCCTGTTAAATTATTAATTTGGGAATTGGAGATTAAAAAATAGTATATGGCTAAGATAGGGATAATTTTACATCCATACGGAGAAGGGAAGCCAGCTGGATTGGGTCGTTATATTTTAGAACTGACTAAATCTCTTGTTGAAAATGACAAAGAGAATGAGTATGTAATTTATCTTAAGAAAAAACCTAAGATAATGCCGGAGTTTATGTCTTCAAATTGTCGAGTTGAAATTTTAGGCTTTGGAAGGCTATGGAGAGAATTAGGGTTTTTCTTTGCGCCAAAGGCTGATGTGTATATCTTTAATACTCCAGTTGTTCCCCTCTTTTTTCGACCTAAAAAGTCTGTCGTAATAGCTCTTGATTTTGCTTATCTTTACTTTAAGACGGAAGGGCTTAAAGAGAGAATAAATAATTTTTTATTATTTAAGCTAAATAGTTTTTCCTTGAAGAGGGCAGATAAAATTATCGCTATATCAGAAGCGACAAAAAAAGATATTATAAAATTGTTTAACATTTCTGATGAAAAAATAAAAGTGATATATCCCGGGTTTAATAAAATATGTGCTTTGCCGTCGGAAGAAATTGTTGCCCCTTTAAATTTCTTTCTTTATGTGGGTGTGATTAAAGAAAGAAAAAATCTTCTTAATATCGTAAAAGGATTTTATGAATTTAAGAAAGAGAGTAAGTCTGATTTTAAGCTTGTTGTGGCGGGAAAGGGGGATAACGCTTATTATAAAGAAGTGTTTCATTTTGTTGAGGAAAATAATTTAAAAGAGGATGTGATTTTCCTAGGGTTTGTCAGTGACAATCAGCTTTCTTTTCTTTATAAAAATGCTAAGGCTTTCGTCTTCCCTAGTTTGGTTGAAGGATTTGGCTTTCCGGTGCTTGAGGCGATGGATTGCGGTTTGCCGGTCATCACTTCAATTGATAGTTCATTATCTGAAGTAGCCGGTGGAGCCGCTCTTCTGGTTAACCCAAAAAATCCAAAAGAGATATCAAAAGTTATGGAAAAAATTGCTTCTGATGACAAATTAAGAGACGACTTATCGGAAATGGGGGATGCAAGAGCTCTTACTTTTTCGTGGAGAAAATGCGCCAGCCAATTTATCACATTACTAAATAATATATGAAACTTATAATAAAAAAACACATTTTATTTATAATTTTAGTTTTAATCCTTGGGGTATACCTTGGTGCTAAAGCTATCCCGGAGAATTCTTGGGATGATTGGGGGTTTGGCTCCGCTCAGACGATGATGTCTTCCAAACATTGGGTAAATGATGGATTTGTTTATAGTAAATTTCTTTTTTTACCGACAGGGTACTCAAAAGCGGTTCGTTATATTGATGATTCTGACCTTCGTCAGCACGCTCACGGCATAAGGACCGGCGAGCTTGTGGGGAATAGACTTTATTATACTCATTATCCCTCCGGATATCTCTTGCCGTATGCTACTTTGATGAAAGTCGGATTTTCTGAAAGATTCTGGTTTAGATTTTTAGCGATACTCATTTCGCTTTCGGGACTTTCTTTGATGTATGCTTTCTTTTCCCTTATATCAACACGGATGATAGCGTTCTTGGCGACTTTATATTACGCCGGATCAACTATGTTTCTAGGCATAGCGGATTCTTTGGCAAATCAGCCGGTAGACGACCTATTTAGGTTCCTTATATTATTTTTAAGTATATGGGTGTATAGAATTTCCGATGATAAGAAGAAGAGATTTTATAATACATTGATTTGGTTCTTGTATTTTGCTCTTGCCTCATCTTCTTATGATTCAACCTTCTTTATTTTTGTCTGGCTTGTAGGGCTTGATATTATAATGACGAGAAAGATTCTATGGAAGAAGTGGTTGATATTGGCTCTGGCTCCCGTCGTCGCTTTTACAGTTCAACTTTTACAAAATATATGGTATCTGGGGTTCGGTGACTCACTGCTTGATATTTACGGTTCTTTTAGAGCGCGCGCTAACACTGGACCTGGAGCTGGTGTTTTAGAGAGACATATACGGGCGGTATTTTCTCCTTGGGTTTATATGGCTGATTTGCGCGCGCGGTTTATAATTCCTGTTATTGTAATTTTATTTACTACATTTGCCTTTTTAAAAAAGCGCGTAGTTAAAAATTTATATAATTTTCCAAAGAACGAAATTATGGGACTCCTGGCGATTTCCGGTTTTGCTTACCCTTTTATTTTAGTCTCTTCAGGTTACTTTCCGTATCAGGCACGCCAGATTGCTCCGTTTATCTCACTACTCCTTGCGTCGTCAACAGTTTTAGTCTTCCTGTCTTTAAAAAATATAAAGAATTGGCCTACTTGGAAACCGAGTTTCCAAGTAGGTGGGGTGGTGCTTTTGGTTTTAGTTAGCTTATTATGGTTTAAACAAACAGAGAGGACTTACGAATATATCAAACAGTGGCCTAATAATGTCGTTGAGGAGAGTATTATAAATGAAAGTAAAAAAATTAAGTACTTAGCAGAAGGCGGGGATACCGTCCTCTTTAGGCTTGATTCTAACTCTGAGTATCGTTACCCCCAAGTGAACCCATTTTTCGAATATTATATTGGTTATCCGGTATTGTCATTTAATAGCACTTCTGACCTAACTGAGGATTTAAAGAAACTTAGCAAAAGATCTGAATTTAAATTCAAATCTATAATAATGACAGAAAATAGTAATGAACAAAAAGACATTAGTGTTTTGTTAAGAAATAGTAATATTGATTATGAATTTTTTAAAAAATAGAAAAAAAGAAATATTTCTTGCTATTGTTTTGTTTTTTGGCTTTATTTATTTATTTAATTTTGTATTTTCTTATGATGATATCTCAACGGCCTCAGGTGGAGTTCAAGAAGA
>PFDM01000005.1:0-789 GCA_002772825.1 Parcubacteria group bacterium CG10_big_fil_rev_8_21_14_0_10_38_31
GGATTTAAGGTAAATCACTATTGGCTAAACGCTAATAACTAATGGCTAAATTTATGGCAATAGAAGGACATTTTGAAGATTTTGACAAGAAAGCTTTTGAGGAAGAAAAAAATGAAGACCCGAGGATAGATGATGTTTTTTCTATTGTTGATGGAAATCCGCTTGATCCTCATTTTAGCGAGGCAAGACCAAGGCCAGATAAGTTCACTGATGACGAGCTTGAGGTAGCAAAGAAATTTAAAGAAGGCAAGCTCAGTGAAGAAGAATTAAATAAAGATTTTGATAAGATAGGTGATCTCAGGGAAGGGAATCCTAGGCTTGAGTTTCTAGCCGCTATGAGGAATAAAATTCTGGCAGGAAAAGCATGGGAAAGTCTCATTAAGAGGAGGAGGAAAGATCTGGATGAGGAAAGATAGAAAAATGTCTAGATTTAATCTATAATAAAATTTATCGTCATTTGGAGGGGTCGCATAGTGGCCTAGTGCGCTCGCTTGTTCCGATTTTATCGAGAATCCTCGACAATTTAATTTTCTCTTAGGCGGAGGCGTCGCATAGTGGCCGAGTGCGCACGCTTGGAAAGTGTGTAGAGGGCAACCTCTCGCGAGTTCGAATCTCGCCGCCTCCGCCTAGAAGAAAATAATTGTCGGGAGAAAGCGGGTATACCGCAAGGTATCGAGGGTTCGAATCCCTCCCTCTCCGCCTTGTGGAAAATATATTTTCGGGAGAAAGTGTGTAGTGGCAACCTCTCGCGAGTTCGAATCTCGCCGCCTTTGCCTGAATATAAAAAGA
>PFDM01000005.1:823-3124 GCA_002772825.1 Parcubacteria group bacterium CG10_big_fil_rev_8_21_14_0_10_38_31
GATCCGCCAGCTGGCGGAGATTGGCGCACAAACAGCAATCCCGCGTTAAGCGGGGTCTCACCCTCCGCCAAAATTGGAAATCGGAATTGGAAGCCGTAGATCTTCGGAAGTCGGACTTCCGAAGGCTTGCAAAGGTATTGTCCTTTTCCCATTTTCTGTCCCCATTTTCAATTTCCCTTATTAAAATTTAAATGGTATCATTGAACAGCTTTCCTAATATTTCCAAGGATGGTTTGTGTTTAGCATTTATTATTTGATTAAAGAATAAATATGAAAATACTTAAAGAAAATATTAAAAGAAACATAAAATCAGGACTGACGGTTTCTCTTATTTCTATCCCGCTGGCCATATCTCTTGCTGTTGCTTCTGGTGCGAATCCCGTAGCGGGGATTATCACGGCTATTTGGGCCGGTCTTATAGCGGCTCTTCTCGGCGGAAGTCATTTTAATATTGTTGGCCCCACTGGAGCGTTATCAGGCATAATCGCAACGTATGCTCTATTGCACGGGGCCAGTAATTTGCCGATGCTTACGATAGTCGCCGGTGTTATTATTCTTATTGCTTATATCGTAAAACTGGAGAGATATTTAATTCTCATTCCAGCAAGCGTCATCCATGGATTTACATTAGGAGTGGCCTTTATTATCGGTCTTGGGCAATTAAATTTCGCGCTTGGACTACAAAATATTTCTCAACACGAAAGTTTTTCCGCTAATGTGTTTGAATCAATAAAGCACCTAAATAGTATTTCGTGGGTTACATTCGGCACTTTTATTTTATTTCTTATTGGGTTGCTCATTTTTAAAAGAATAACAACAAAAGTGCCTGGAGCAATGGTGCTTGCGCTTGTAGGGATAATTCTTGGTTATCTGAGTGATGCTCATATTGTTTCGTTTTCTCTCCAAACATTAGGTAGTAAATTTCACGATTTAAGCTTTCATTTTTTTGAGCTACCTCATTTAGGATTTTCATTTTTTATGTTTAATACAGCTGCAGTGGTGGCATTGATTGCTATTTTGGAAACGTTGCTTTCGGCAAAAATAGCTGATGGCATGACACATACAAAACATAATCAAAGAAAGGAAGTGCTTGGACTTGGTATTGCCAATATCGTCTCAGGATTGGCGGGCGGTATCCCGGCAACCGCCGCTCTTGCGAGAACCTCCCTTAATATAAAAACGGGGGCAACGCATCGAGTGTCTGCAATTATAAGTGTGATAGGCGTGGTTATAATTTCATTATTTTTTCTCGGGTATTTTAAATATATTCCGCTTGCTGTTATTGCCGCCATCTTAGTGTTTGTGGCAATTCAGATGGTAGAGAGAAAACATTATAATAAATTATGGCGCTACGAAAAAACAGGTTTTTTTATTGCTCTTTTCGTGGCTTTTATAACGGTTATTGTAGATCCTGTTATTGGGATACTTCTGGGCGTGGCAATATCCCTTCTTATTTTTATTGATAGAATTTCTCATGGTCACTTTGAGTTGCGGATTAACAAGTTTGAAAAGGGCATTATTGACTATGATTCAGGAGTGAAACTTAAAGAAATCAAGGAGAACGGAGATGTTTTACTTTATTCCTTTAGAGGTAAGCTGTGTTATATTAATAGTCGAGCTCACGTAGAGCGTTTTGAAACAAATTTAACAAAATATAAGCACATCATTTTGCGATTGAGGGGAGTCCATTTTATAGACACTGATGGGGTTGAGGCTCTTGATGAAATCATAGATACGATAGAAGCTCGCGGTCAACAAGTCATCTTGTCCGGTATTAGTCAAAATAGTCTCAATCTATTAGAACAATTATCTAGTGGGTATAAAAAATTAAAAGAAAAGGGGCTTGTTTTTGATAAATCGGAACAAGCGTTGAGTTTTCTTGGCGTACTTATTCACCCTATTTCACTGAAACAGTAAATCAAAGGATATTCGGAAGTCCGACTTCCGAATATCTAAATCTCCTCTGTTTGTCCAAGAGCGAAGTGATCGGCGCACAAACAGCAATCCCGCCTTCAGCGGGGTCTCACCTCCGCCAATTTTTTAAAAATAAAATTAAATTATGAAATTAATAATTTCCAAACCGTAAATGACCAACCTAATAAATTATAAAACTAATCGTGTAAACTACCAATAACAAAAAGTGTAAATTGTAATCTTCCAGGTCGGACATTGGAATTTAAACGGCTCAACCCTCCAAGTCGGGTTGAGCCGTTTATTATTTTGGCGGTGAAATACTGACCCTTGCGCGAACCAGAGGAAGCCACCTCGTTTCGCTTGCGAAATCCTTTCTGACGGTGTATT
>PFDM01000005.1:3155-5301 GCA_002772825.1 Parcubacteria group bacterium CG10_big_fil_rev_8_21_14_0_10_38_31
AGCATTCCAAACTGCCAAAGAACCTGAAAACAAATCGGCTCGAACCATATTTTGTAAGGGCAAAAGAAAATTTTTTTCATTTCATTATTAAGGTTGAAAGTAATCATTTAATTAAAAATGAAATTTATGAATCAAAAAGGAATTTCTTCAATTGTAATAATTTTAATAATTGTTGGTGTTTTAATTATAGCCGGCGGAGTTTGGTATCAGCAGACCCAGAAAGAAAAACCAGTGACTTGTATTCAAGATGCTAAACTTTGTCCTGATGGCTCATATGTTTCCCGCACTGGTCCCAATTGCGAATTTGTGGCGTGTCCCGAATCAAAGAACGAAACCGCTGACTGGCAGACTTATCGGAATGAGAAGTATGGGTTTGAATTTAAATACCCAAGTTATTGGACACTTAGAGAAAGTTTAATCTTTGATTCTAACTCCAGTTATAGACTAAGTGTTAGATATATTTCTAAGGATCAAAATTCTGCGCCGGCCCCAACTTATTGCATGGTTAATAAAGAAAATTCAAGGTGTCAAAGCGTTAAAGTTTATGGCAATTATACTGCAAATATTGATTGGCAGTCAGGTGGCGAAAATGTTGCATATATTGACATATATTCCCCAGATGGCGGTCGGGTTGAGATTGAAGTAACTGATTTCATTACCACTGACAAAGCAATTGTTCTCCAAATCCTTTCCACTTTTAAATTTATTAAATAGTTTAGTTTTAGTGCCACCAAAGAAAAACTTAAAATTGTTAATGTTCGTGGCGGAGTGGTACTAATTTTTTGCCCTCCCGACCCGAGCCCGCCAAAAACGGGCGAGGGAAGAATTCAGTTCGAGCTATTTTCAAAAAACACCGCCAAAATAATAAACGGCTCAACCCTCCAAGTCGGGTTGAGCCGTTTATATTCTAAGATTAGAGTTTGGAAGATTACAATCTACACTTCTTGTCCTTGTTGATTTTCTCGATTAGTTTTATAATTTATTAGGTTAGTCGTTGAAGTTTGGAAATTATTAATTTCATAATTTAATTTTTAAAATGTTTGATTATTATATAGGAGTTTTGAAGAAGTATGCTGTCTTCACAGGGCGCGCACGGAGGGCTGAGTATTGGTATTTTCTTTTGACCAATTTTCTTGTTTTTATCGGGCTTGGTATCGTGAATGCTATAGTAGATAATAAGCTTAGCTTTTTCGGTATCTTTTATATTCGTATCTTATATTCTTTAGCTATATTTATACCCTCACTAGCAGTTGGAGTGAGAAGACTCCACGATACAGGAAGAAGCGGTTGGTGGCTTCTAATCAGCTTAATACCTTTGATTGGAACTATATGGCTTTTTATCCTTCTCGTGTTGGATAGTAATCCGGGGGACAATAAATATGGACCAAACCCTAAAGGGGTGGTGTTAAAAGAGCCAACAACAGTATAGCGTCATAAGAATTTTTAAAAACACAAAACCTCCTTCAGGGAGGTTTTGTGTTAGATATATTGAAGAAAATCTGTTAAGATTTATCTGTTATGAATAATAATGAAAAGTTAAGACAAGATAAATCAAAGGGTTTGGAAATGTATTTTTCACCGGAGATTGCCTTGAAATTTGCAGAGCTTGAGCAAAATGATAAGAATTTTAGAGTTGCCCGTATTGCGGATAGAGTTTTAATGAAAGAGACTAAAGATTTTGATAATCCTATTTATGTAGCTGAGCTAGGTGGTGGGGCTCATCCGGACAGGTATCACGATTTTTTCGACAAACTTCTCACAGAACCAAGTGGGCATATAGACTGGGTGGATATATCTCCTTATATGTTGGATCTGGCAAAGAAATATATAGAAGATGAGAAATATAAAAAACGAAATGAAGTGATAAGTTTTATCAAAAGCGATATTTTAGAATACTTGGATAAATTAGAAGACAATAAGCTTGATGTCGCTATAATGAAATATACTATTGATCATATGGAAAACATAGAAGATCTTTTTAGATTACTTTCCAGTAAATTAAAACCGGGTGGCAAATTAATTTCTACCATTGGAAGCATGAGCCCAGAGTTAAAGAGTTATTCTACTAATGCGCGGTTTCTATACAACGGCGAATCATTTCCAGATGATGAAGTGCGGATACTAAAGGACGGCGATAATTTTACCG
>PFDM01000005.1:5316-5816 GCA_002772825.1 Parcubacteria group bacterium CG10_big_fil_rev_8_21_14_0_10_38_31
ACTGGAAGGAATTTATTGATGAAGAAAAACAAGAAGGTGAGAAAATGGATCAAGGTATATTAGTGTTAACAAAAAAATAATGAAAATAATGAAAACAATAAAACAATTTTTTGAGGATGACCACAAAAGACTGGACGAACTTTTCAAGAATTTTCAAGAGCTTAAGAATGAAAATCCCCAAGAGGCAAAGCAAAACTTTTGCCCTTTTAGAAGGGGGCTTTTTGTCCATATACAATGGGAGGAGGAGATACTTTTCCCGATATTTGAAGAGAAGACGGGGATGAAAGATAATGGCCCCACCTCCGTGATGAGAAAAGAGCATATTGAGATTAAAGATTTGCTTGACCGGATAAGAGAGAAGATAAAAACCGGCAATTTCAATACAAAAGATATGGACGATAGCCTATCTTATATATTAAGAAGTCATAATGACAAAGAGGAGAACCTTCTTTATCCTTGGATAGATCAATCTGTAAATGACAAAGAGAAGAAAGAAATTT
>PFDM01000003.1:0-2395 GCA_002772825.1 Parcubacteria group bacterium CG10_big_fil_rev_8_21_14_0_10_38_31
AAGCAGGAAACCAGAAATTTTATATTCAGCCACTCGTTTATTTATAATCAAACTTCAAAAGGATAAAAAATAAGGCGTCATTACACCTATTCTCATCTTAGGTAACTAAAAAAAGCGGTGACTAATGCCTACCGCTTTTTTTATTATTTTATTTTTCCAAGTTTTCTAAGTTTATCTTTTACTTTATTCTTGGCTATCCGCTTTAGAGCGTCCTGCTTTTTCTTAAATGCGGATTTGACTCTGACATTGTATCTTAAGGATTTTACCTTTGGTATGATACTTGATTGTTGCATCTTGCGAGAAAATCTTCTTATGACGCTTGATGTGGTTTCTTTTTCTTTTTTCGTTACTTCAATCATATTTTTTTAATCTTTATATTATTATTTTATTTTCTTTTTAATGACTTCTACTATATCGTTGATAAGCACTATATCTTGAGACCTATTATCCATATTTCTTAGGATTAACGACTCTTCTAGGGCTTCTTTTTGCCCTAGTATTATAGCATAAGGTATATTTAGTTTTGATGCAATCTTTAATTGGTCGCTTAATCCTTCCTTGGCAAAAGACTGACTTATCGGTATACCCGCTTTTCGGAGTCTTTCCGTTACTTCAAACCCCTTAAATTTGGCTGATGTTCCAAGTTGGACGAAGAATATTTTCGGTTTTTTCTTTGCTTTGGGCTTTACCCCCCTCTCCTTCAGGAAAGATATCAATCTTTCCATACCTATGGCTCCTCCTGAGGCGGGGATTTCTTTCTTAGAGAGTATTTTACCCAGTTCGTCATAGCGTCCGCCGGCAGCAAGGGCGGATACAGATTCTTTTTTCTTTATTATTATTTTTTTATTTTCTTCCTCCAATATTTCTACACCTTTCGTTTCTTCCATATTCTTCGTTTCTTCTTCTTTTGTTGGGGCGGGGAAAATCTCAAATACTGTCCTTGAATAGTAATCAATTCCTCTTACAAGAGTATGGTCTACAATGTAAGGCACTTCAAAGGCGTCTAAGAGCTCTAAAGTGTCTTTAAAATGCTCTCGGCAGTGCTGGCACAAGTAGTCAATCATCTTTGGAGCCTCTTTCTTTATCTCTTGGCATTTTTCTTCTTTACAGTCCAGAAGTCTTAGGGGGTTAGTCTTAATTCTATTTTTACAGTCACGACATATGTGATTTATTTTTTTTCTGTAATAAGAGATAAGCTCTTTTTTGTAGGCATTTCGACATTCTTTGTCACCGATACTGTTTATATGAACAATCAAATCTTTACCACCAAGCTCTTGAATGGCTGTTAAAAATATTTTTATTATTGTCGCTTCGGCAACCCCTTTTCTTTCACCAAGTATCTCAAGACCGAATTGTTGGAATTCTCTAAGACGTCCTTTCTGTGGATTCTCATGTCGGAAAAAAGACCCTTTGTAATAAAGAAGCACCGGTTGAGGCCGTGACTGCATGCCATTTGCGATGTAAGAGCGCATTATTGGAGCAGTTCCTTCCGGTCTTAATGCTAAATGATCTTTACCTTTGGTCTTTAGAGTATACATCTCCTTTTCTACAATATCGGTCGTCTCGCCTACGGCTGTAGTGAATAATTCTATCTTTTCTAAATGAGGGGTTTGTATGGGCTTGAAATCGTAGTACTCGGCGATACTTTCTATTTTGTCATAGATAATTGAGTAATAGGCATAATCTTCCGGTAAGATATCTCTCATCCCTTTTGGTGTTTGAAGTATTTCTTTCTTATCTTTTTCTTTAGCGCTCATAATTGATTAGTTGTTATTTTTCTAATAATCTAGCTGAGGTCTCTTTGTCTTGTCCCGGTAATATATCGATACTGACTACCGGCCAAAGTCTTAGAAATGCCTTACCGATGATAAGGTCTTCATTGACTGTTCCCCAGACGCGTGAGTCGGAACTTGATCCTCGGTTGTCTCCGAGTACGAAGTACTCATTGTCTTCTATTGAAATTGTTTTCCCCTCCACTTCTATTGTTTGATTTGGTAATCCGATTATTCTTTTTATAAAAAATTTCTTAGTGTCGTTTGGATAACGAAAGACTATTACATCTCCTTCTTTCGGCTCTGTAAATTTATAAGAGAGTTCATCTACTATTAAGTAATCACCATTTCTAAATGTGGGGTCCATAGACTTCCCGTGTACTATGAACGGTTGAGCCACCCACAATCTTAACGGGACTATTATAATTAAGGCGATTGATATAAATTGTATAAACTCCAAGACAGATACCCAGAGAGATTTTTTTTCACTTGACGATTCAAGTAAATTATCTGAGTCAGTTTGATAGCCCTCTTTAATTTGGTCGTCTTTTTGTTCAAAATTTTTTTCCATTAAGATAAATATACACTTTAATCTCGCTTGACGCAAGCTGATGATGTGTGGT
>PFDM01000003.1:2437-3250 GCA_002772825.1 Parcubacteria group bacterium CG10_big_fil_rev_8_21_14_0_10_38_31
TAATGTTTTTTTGTCTGCCCATGAGAAGAGCCATTTCGCATCATCGTGGAAAATACGGATGCATCCATGAGAATCCGGGTAGCCTGGGAGTATGCCGGCATGGATCCAATAATTGCCATAAAATTTCATAGCGTATTTCATCGGCGATCCTCCGTTTGGTTGGGGATATTTTTTTGATATATGGTCTACATCTTTTTCTGATATAAAGAATTTTCCTCTGGGTGTAACACACTTGTATTTCTTTTTAGATGCCAAACCACATTCAATTCTTTCTGATGAGGAAGATATCGGTCCCCATGTAATGAGTAAACCATTTTCATATGCGCCAAAAGCTTGTGCGGAAATATTGATAAAAATAAGTTTTTTATTGTGACTATGGCCTGGTAATTCGCGTGGTACTGGTGCATATTTTTTCGCTAATTCCCAATCGTATGGCACCTTGAGGTCCATCCCTTTTTTTATTCGTTCGGGTGATATACGATTAATTTTTGAAACCGTTTTCCAATGAGATCCAAACATCTTCCAGAGAGTATCTCCTTTTTCCACTTTTTTGAGGCCAAACGAAAACTCACTTTCTTCAGCGTAAGCAATAACAGGCAGTAATAAAAGGAACAGGCAGAGACAAAAATATATCGTGACAATAATACTTCGTATCGTTAGAATCTTTCGCATTTTAACCCCCTCTTTTATGTTTTTATTGTCAATTTACTAATCTTATAGTACTCTAAGGTAAAGATGTTATTTTGTAAATATCGTTTTTTAGAAAAAATAATTTATAATTTATTCTATGCATTACATTATAGGGCTCGGTAA
>PFDM01000003.1:3278-4800 GCA_002772825.1 Parcubacteria group bacterium CG10_big_fil_rev_8_21_14_0_10_38_31
GCATAATACTGGTAGGATTATTGCGGAGGCTTTTTGCAAGAAAGAAAAATTTCCGGAGTTTAAAGTTGATAAAAAATTAAAGGCCCTTGTATCTGAAGGAAAGATTGGTAAAGAAAAAGTGGAAGTGATACTCCCGGAGACTTTTATGAATAAGTCAGGCCTCTCCTTGAAGCCGGTTATTACGAGTAAGAAGAAAGCGCAATTTTTAGTTGTTATGTATGACGACTTAGATCTGGCACTTGGCACTTTCAAGATATCTTTTAATCGTGGTTCTGGCGGACACAGGGGAGTGGAGTCTATTGTTCGTACCCTAAAGACGAAAGAGTTTGTAAGGATACGAGCGGGTATTTCTTCGGCTACTCCAAAAGGTAAAGTGAAGAAACCGATAGGTGAGAAGAAGGTCGTTGATTTTATTATCGGCGATTTCAAGCCGAAAGAGCTTGAGGTCTTAAAGAAAGTATCCAAGAATATCCACGAAGCCCTTGAAATGATAGTCGCCGAAGGATACCAGAAGGCGATGAGTGTGTATAACTAAAACCTATTTATATCGGATCCATTTTATGCTAGGTTGTAGATAAGAAATATTAAGAATAAAATATAATTATGAAACTTGGAATTGTAATATATACAAATGATGAAGAAGCGGTATGGAACGCTTTTCGTCTTGCTAATTTTTCTCTTAAAAAAGGAGATGAAGTAAAAATATTTTTATTGGCAAAAGGTGTGGAGTATGAATCTTTGCCAACAGATAAATTTAAAATAGATGAAGAGGCGGAATCTTTCGCACAAGCAGGCGGTAATCTTTACGCGTGCGGAACATGCGTTAAGTTGAGGCAAAAAGAAGGGTCTAATATGTGTCCAATATCAACAATGCAAGACCTGTATACTATAATAGAAGAGAGCGACAAGATAGTAACTTTTTAGTTAAAGTTAAAAAACAAAAAACGCCTTGCTTGTTTACCAATGCAGGGCATTTTTTTATTTTTTAGTCTCAGTGATTATTTTTCATTATTCTACGTAGTTAGTGTCATCAAACAAAATGTGAAGCACTCGGTGATGCACATTTTGAGCAGAATATTGCGCAAAAAGAAAACACCCCATTATTATTATCGGGGTGTTTTTAAACTTACTACAAATTAAGTATCGTTTCGCAGGGTTTTTTATAAGTAAACTTCTTTATCGTGCGAAATCCTCACCAAATCTGATAAGAAATCTCACTCTAGATGCTTCAGTCTCTAGGACATACTGATCCTTTATTTCTATCTTATACCAGTGGAATGCAGGCATTTCTAAGTTAAGCTCTTTACTCAATAAATAGAGTAAGTGATAAACCCTACCAGAAACATACTCTACTGTCTTAGTGTTGGGTCTTTTTGCTACATAAGGATGTTTAAATCTCCTTATGCAGAGTGCTTTACTAGGTTTAGAAACAATCCCTTCTTTTTCCAGAGCAACCATGGCTCTTTTTATTACATCAATATCCATTAGAAATCCTCCTTTTATAGGTTGTATTAGTATTGTG
>PFDM01000032.1:0-439 GCA_002772825.1 Parcubacteria group bacterium CG10_big_fil_rev_8_21_14_0_10_38_31
ATAATAAATATATTATTTACACCAAAAAATCATAATCAATTTGATAAGATAAAATCAAAACTTGAAAAAATAAAAAAAGTTAAAGAAATTACCTCTCGAATTAGATTGTAAAATTACCTAAGGCGTCTTCATCAGTTTCTACGGATTGAGCAAGACTAGAGGGGAAATCTTCTATAACATTGTCTGACATTCCCTGTGTATCATTAACAGTATCACTATCATCGTCACTGGAACTAGGTGGAAAAAGTAAACTATCATCTACTTGTGATAATTCTCTACCTCCTAATTTTGACAATAATGCCTCAAGTTCTTCCACTGAGAAAAAGTTAATAACAATTTTACCCTTCTCGCCTATCCTCTCAAGCTGAACTTTTGTGCCAAGTCCGTCAGAGAGCTTATTCTCAATATTCTGAGTTTCAGGGTCAATTGGAATGTTCTG
>PFDM01000032.1:451-5622 GCA_002772825.1 Parcubacteria group bacterium CG10_big_fil_rev_8_21_14_0_10_38_31
TATCTCTTCAAAAAGGGTCATCTGGTCATCCGGCCTGTCAGAGAGCATTAAGAGTGGGCGAGTATGCCCCTCATTTATCTTACCTCCCCCCAAACCCATCAATATAATTTCCGGTAAGGCTAATATCCTAATACTATTTGATACGAATTCCCTGCTTTTCCCCATCTTGGCGGCTACTTCATGGTGCTTCAAGCCAAACTCATCTATAAGCCTTTTGAAAGCTCTCGCCTTCTCAATAGGATTTAAATCCTCTCTTTGAAGATTCTCTATTATAGCAATCTCTAACTTAACCTTTGAACTTTCATCGTTTCTTATGATCACGGGCACTTGAAAAAGGCCGGCTTTCTTAGATGCCCTTAATCTCCTTTCCCCCGCTAAAAGCTCATATTCAACTCGGATGCCAGACTCTGTCTCAAACTCTTTCCTAGTAACGACTAGGGGCTGTAAGATACCGTATTGGCGGATAGACTCCGCAAGGTCGCTGAGCTTCTCCTCGTCAAACTCACGCCGAGGCTGATAAGGGTTAGGATTGATCTTATCAACCTCTATCCAGAATATTGAGTTGCTGTGTAAGTTAGACATAATTAATATTGATTATAACAAAACCAATTATAAATTCAACTCAAAAGATTCTGGAAAAATATTAATTGATTTTCAAGGCAGATTTTGGTATCATTTCCTAAGATTTCAATTGTCGCTGTGGCGAATCCACCAGCTGGCGGAGGCAGATCTGCACGACTCCCGCCCGCCTTGACTTTGGCATTATTTGAAAAAAGTTGTAATATTTTATTAAGCTGGAGTGGCGGAATTGGCATACGCGCACGACTCAAAATCGTGTGTCCTTACGGACTTGAGGGTTCAACTCCCTCCTCCAGCACAAGTATTGATCTTGCACAACACAGTCAAGGCAAAGTCGGGCGTGGCAAGATCGTGTGGGGTAACCCATGTCGGTTCGACTCCAACCATCGGCACAGATAACTAAGATCTTTAACAATCAAAGGAGGTAAGAATTATGATAATTGAAGCGGTTGGTTTTGAGCACCCCCATGTCTTAGATAAGCTAGTCGAAGTAACAAAAGATTTACCTTTTGCAAAGATAATGATATTCGTTTGGAAAGACTCACAGTCTATAAATGCAGAAAAAAAGTCTACACCATTCTTAACAATTACGGTCCCTGATGAATCTTCCGCGGAAGAAATTTATCTTGTCCGTGAGATACTTAGGTCCTGTGGATACCTAACATACATATTAGTAAAACCATCAGAATCTATCCCTATACGATACCGCTAACATAATCCTTCTTATCGCTCAAACCCCAGCAAAGAATTTGCTGGGGTCTTTTTTTTTCTAAAAAATCATATATGATACATTATAATCATGGCGAAAACTTACCACATCGTAACCTTCGGTTGCCAGTCAAATCTTGCTGATTCTGAACGAATAGCCAGTGTCATTGAGAACGCAGGTCTTAAATATATAGAGAATAAGGAGAAAGCTGACATCTTAATATTTAATACTTGCTCAGTGCGTCAAAAGGCCGAAGACAGGGTCTTTGGCTATAAGAAAGAAGTTGAAAAATTAAAAATTGGCAATAAAAAATTGAAGATTGTCTTAACCGGCTGTATGATGCATTATAGTGAAAAAGAACTTAAAAGACGCCTCCCCTCCATAGATGTCTTCATAGATATAAAAGAGATAGCCACCCTCCCTAAACTTCTAAAAATCAAAATAAAAAATGTTAGACATCCGATGTCTAGCATAGAAGATGATTATCTGAATCTAGAGCCGAAATATACCTCTAAGTTTTCGGCTAATATCCCTATCTCCTATGGCTGTAATAATTTCTGCACCTATTGCATAGTCCCCTATTCCAGAGATAGAGAATATTCAAGGTCAGCTAAAGATATAATAGAAGAGGCAAAAAAACTGATAGAAAAAGGGTATAAAGAAATCTGGCTCCTTGGGCAAAATGTAAACTCCTACAATTATAATGGTTTCAAGTTTTCTGAATTACTTAGAGAAATAAACGCTATCCCCGGTGATTTCTGGATACGGTTTGCCTCTCCTCATCCGAAAGATTTTTCAAACGACACAATAAAAGCAATGAAAGAGTCTAAAAAATTCGTTCATTATATAAATCTTCCAGCTCAATCCGGAGATAATAAGATACTCAAAAAAATGAATAGGCCATATACCGCCCTTCACTATAAAAAGCTGGTGGAAAAGATAAGAAAAGAAATCCCCGATATTTCTCTCTCCACTGACATCATCGTCGGATTCCCGGGGGAGACTAAAGATCAGTTTAAAAACACTAAAAACCTCTTCAGGGACATAGAGTTTGATATGGCCTTCCTTTCTGAATATTCGCCACGGCCCGGCACAGCGTCAACAATGGTGATGAAAGATGACGTCCCCCACAGAGAGAAAGAAAACCGAAAAAACAGTCTTAACAATATTCTTATTAAAACCGCTCTTAAAAATAACAAAAAATTAAAAGGTAAGACAATCCGAGTCCTCATAGATAAAAAAAATAAAGGCAGTTTTTGGGGCAGAACGGAGGGAAACAAACTTGTTGAAATAAGACCATCGGCAAAAATTAGAATTGGAGAATTTAAAGATATAACAATCACAGCAATAAGCCCATGGAGACTCAAAGGAAAAATAAAATAATAGTGATACTTGGACCGACGGCCGTCGGCAAAAGCGATTTTGCCGTAAAAGTTGCGGAAAAAATTAATGGCGAGATAATCTCTGCAGATTCTCGCCAGGTCTATAAGAATCTTGATATTGGCACAGGCAAAATCAAAGGGAAAGAGATGCAGGGGGTCCCTCATTATCTTATAGATATAATAAGTCCTAAAAAAGCTTTCTCTGTGGCTCAATATAGAAAACTGGCCATTGATTCTATACAAAATATATTAGCTAAAGGTAAGATTCCTATCATAGTAGGTGGGACTGGGCAATACATACAATCTATCGTTGATAATATATCCATACCGGAAGTGCCACCGAATCAAAAACTAAGAAAAGAACTTGAAGCAAAAACAAATGATGAACTGTTTAAGATATTAAAGAAGTTGGATATACGGCGAGCCAAGAATATTGATAAAAATAATCCAAGGCGATTGATCAGAGCGATTGAGATAGCAAGGGCTATTGGTAAAGTCCCTAAGTTAAAATCAAAACCGAATGATAATTATCAATTTTTACAAATCGGACTAATGGCAAGCAATGAGAAACTGAAACAACGGATTGAAAAAAGAATAAAAAAAATGCTCAAATCAGGGCTTATAAATGAAGTAAAGAAAATACGACAGTCTGGATTAAGCTGGAAAAAAATTCACGAGCTGGGCTTTGAATACCAATATCCGACTTTATTCTTAAGAAATAAGATAGACCGCGATGAAATGCTTGAAAAAATGCTAATCGCAAATTATAAATACACTAAGCGTCAAATGACTTGGTTTAAAAAGGACAAAAGAATAAAGTGGTTTACTACTGAAGAAAAGGATCTTAAAAAGTCTAGAAAATCAATTAAAGATTTTCTTCTTGATCATTAGAATACTCTATTGCTTTTGGCTTCATCGTAGGGAAAAAGATTACTTCTTTTATATTTTGAGTATTAGAGAGAAGCATCACTAGCCTATCTACACCGACCCCTACACCCCCAGCCGGGGGCATGCCATATTCCATCGCTTCAAGATACCCTTCGTCACTTGGCGAAACTTCCGCTTCCCCTTCTTTCCTTTTTCTATCTTGTTCTAAAAATCTTTCTTTCTGGTCAAGCGGATCATTAAGCTCTGAGAAAGCGTTTACTATCTCAATACCGCCAATAATCAGCTGGAACCGGTCTATAAATAATGGATTATTTTCTTTCTTCTTGGCAAAAGGAGAAAATTCCGCAGGATAATCAATAATGAATGTAGGTTGAATGAGTTTTGGTCTACATATTTTCTTATAGATATTATCTATAATCTTCTCTTTTGCTTCATGATCTTCCACTTTAATACCAAATTGTTTTGCCTTAAGAGCAATATCATCACGAGTCAAAGAAAATGGGTTTACCATAAGGGTATATTTCTTTAACAAATCAAAATAAGATATGACTGAAAATTTCTTTGAAAAATCTATCGTATTGCCATTATACTCAATAGAGGATTTTTTAAATATATTTTTCACTATTAACTTAAACATTTTCTCAATAAAAGCGCGTTGGTTTTCAGCGTTAGAATACGCCTCATAGAACTCAAGCATAGTAAACTCCGGATTATGAGTTGGGGAGATTCCTTCATTTCTAAAATTTCTTCCAATTTCATAAACTTTAGAAAAACCGCCCACAAGCAACTGCTTAAGATAAAGCTCAGGAGCGATCCTTAAATATAAATCTATATCAAGTGTGTTGTGGTGAGTTATAAACGGCTCAGCAGTGGCACCACCAGCTAAAGGTTGAAGAAGTGGCGTCTCCACCTCCAGATAACTCTCCTTATTTAGAAAGCTTCTTATCTCTGAAATAATCTTTGAACGGATAATAAAACGATTTCTAACATCAACAGACATTAAGAGATCAAGATACCTCTTTCTAAAACGCTCATCTATGTCTGATAATCCATGCCATTTGTCAGGCAAAGGTCTTATTGACTTAGAGAGCATTTTCCATCCGGAAACCTTAAGTGTCTTTTCATTTTTCTTCGTCTTAAACAAAGTACCACCGAGCTCCACAAAGTCACCCATATCAACAGTATCAATAAATAATCTATATGAACCCTCGCCAACTTCATCTTTCTTTAGATAAGCTTGCATCCTCACCCCATCATCTAAGAAGTCAATAAAAGTTGAACCACCATGACCACGGACAGTCATAACTCTGCCTGCCATAAAAAATGGCTTCTTTCTCTTAGAAAGCTTAACAAAATTATCAATCGCTTCCTCGGTTGAATAATCCTTTTTTGCATCTATTGGATAAGGGTTTATATCGGACCCCTTCAATAGATTAAGTTTTTTAATTCTTTCATTTCTTATTTCTTCAAATGAACTCATAAAAATTATTTTAACATAATTTATCAATATAACAAAGAGGACCCTACCCCACTTGAAACACCAGGGCACTCAGTGCCCAACTGGGGGTTACATTTTTTTAATTAATTAAATTGACCTTCAAAATATCTAGGTC
>PFDM01000032.1:5653-17352 GCA_002772825.1 Parcubacteria group bacterium CG10_big_fil_rev_8_21_14_0_10_38_31
GAGCGAAACCAATAACCCACGAATTTACGTACTTAGAACCGATCTCCGCTGTGCCTGTCTTTGCCGCAATCTTAATGTTAGAAAAATTTAAACCTTTTGCCGAGCCGTCTGTTACAGCCATTCTCATCCCCTCTTTTACAATTTTAAAATATTCCGGTGGAATCTTAAGCTTCTCTATGCCGGTAAATTTATCCATATCAATGTCCCCGCAACGCCCCTCGCATTTTTTTATCAAATGAGGAGTTAAAAGTACTCCGTCGGTGGCTATAGCCGAAACCATTTTTACCATCTGAGCTACCGTCACCTGAAAATCACCTTGCCCGATTGAAGCATTATAAGTATCTCCTATCCTCCAGATATTATCCCCTTCCGGTGAATTGGCCTTTTTCTCTTCAGGACTTGGGATTAAACCTACACCTTCATTATCAAGGTCAATCCCCGTTTTCTCACCTAATCCAAACATCTTTGAATATTCTCCTATCTTATCAATACCCAAACCTTTTATTTCCTCAAAACCTCCTCCCACTTCATAGAAATAAACATTAGAAGAAACCGCTAAGGCTCTCCTCATATCAACAAGACCGTGAGCCTTCCAGTCGGGAAATACTGATATCTTATCGGGAAAAAACGGATTAGGTATTGAAATTGAGCCGGTGCTAAGAATTTCTTTATTGGGGTCTATAATTTTTTCATTTAAAGTGGCGATTGCCAAAACAAGCTTCATTATAGAACCAGGGGTATAAATACCGGAAACAGCCCTATCAACAAAAGGATTTCTTTGATCAGTCAAGTAGGAATTGATTTTCTCTCTGGGCTCACCACTTGATAAAACTTGAGAATCATATTCCGGAAAATTTGCAATAGATAATACTTCCCCCGAACTTAAATCCATGAATATACCCGCCCCGCCGGTAAAATCCTTTTCCAAAGACAAACTCTCTATATATCTATACAATTCACTCTGAAAATCAGCATCTACCGAAAGATAAATATTACCGCCATCAACCGGTAATTTCTGAACACTCTCTGACTTTATGTTATTATGCGCGTCTGTTTCAATCAATTTTATTCCGGCATCACCACTTAAAATATTATTATAAACTTTTTCAATACCGGCCTTACCTATCATCTCTTTAGAATAAAGCATCTCTATATCCTCAGTATCCCTTTTACTAGGATACCCTATATACCCCAACATATTAGAAAGGCCTTCGCTAGAATACCTCCTTGAATCTACATCATTCCAAGAAAGTTTATTCCCAAACCGGTCGTAGATAACACCCCTATTTGAGAAGAGTCTGACTGACCTTAGTCTATTATTTTCGCTTAGTATGGTAAACGCTTCACCTTTAGAAATTTCAATCGACCAAACCCTAGAGATAAACATGAGCTCTATAATTACAAAAAATATAAACAAAAAAGAAAATACTTTTTTATTTATAGGCTTTTCTATTCGCCCTTCAAGTTGATCAAGCTCAAACCGGGGAATGTTCTTTGAGTCTAAGAATATCTCATCCGGTTCTATTTCAAACTTTTTCCTTGATAAGATGTGTGAACGAAATTTACTTGATGTTCTTTTTTGACGAATATCTTTATAATTTTTATTACTTAACATTTAAATTATTTATAAAAAGATAAATATTTCTTAAACTTATTTATCACTAAAATAATAATTAAAAAAGATAAGGTAAAGATCCAATGACTCAAACCACCTAAATAAGTCAAACTTGATACGCCTATCAATGAATCTATCAGTATACCAAAGACGACTGCTTCCCAAAAATGGGGGAAAATAAAAATAGAAAAAACAATTAAAATAACCGGTAGCCACCACCAAGGAGACAAAAACACACTTAACAATAAAACTATATCAAAAATTATCCGCTTCAACATCCTCTTATCTTAACAGATTATCTCTTAAAAAAGAAAAATGCCAAAAAAGGAGCGATAATCCACCAGAAAAACAAGTCATTGGATGAAAATAAATATTTTGAGAAATCCGAGAACTCATATATAAAATCCACCTTAAAAAAATGGAGGAAAAAGCTCATTACAAGCCCCGTCCCTAGGACAGAAAATAAAACAGACTCATACCACCTGGACTTAGAAAGGCTACTTTCAGGAATTCCTATCTTTATAAATAGCACGTAAAAGACAACCACAAATACGATAAATATAGCGACATTATAAGAAAGATATTCAAAAGAATTGAAAGTATCTATGAAAGAAAATTTTAAATAAGGAAAATTTATAAAAGAAAAAATAGCCACGTATAAAGAAAGAAATAAAGCAATAATTTTCCCTTTCTTAAAATACATAGTATAAAAAAGCAAAGAAACAAAAAGAAAAAGATACAATAAAACCTCCCAAGAAGGATTTACCAGTATAGAATCTAATTGAGCAAGTATTGGCATTTCTTTATTTATATTCCTTCTTTTTGCAAATCCTCTATAAGGGATTTCGCCTTCTTAGAGAGATCCTTAGGAGTTTTGACGATTACTTTAATCAAAAGGTCACCCCTCTTTTTGCCATCATAAAAAACTCCATACCCTCTAGCCCTTAAAACTTCTCCGGAATCAATTCCTTTTGGAATATTCACTTTGATGAGTCCGTCTAGCGTCCTTATATCTCGCTTAGCACCGATAGTTGCTTCTGAGAACTTAACATCAAGATTCATCAACAAGTTATTGCCCTCTCTTATAAATACCTTATGTGGCAATACATGAATTTTGACATAAAGATCTCCCGACACTCCATGGGAAACAGCCTCACCTGCGCCTGTGAGTTTTATCATTTCCCCGTTCTGAATACCCCTAGGGACGGTTACGATTATTTCTTCACTTTTTTTCAATACACCGGATCCGCGACAAACGGAGCATTTTTTCTCCGGGACTTTCCCCTTACCAAGGCACTCATCACATTCTTTCACACTTGTAAAAGTTCCAAACACCGAACGCTTAGTCTCCCTTACTTTACCTTCTCCGCGACAAGTGGGGCACTCCTTCATACTTGAACCTGATTCACCGCCCTCACCATGACATTTTTCACAAGTAGCAAGTTTGCTTATAAGCACCCTCCTTTCTACCCCAAAAATAGACTCTTCAAAAGTAAGCTCTAAGTCCATTGAAATATCACGACCTCGCCTTACTCTCCTGCCTCCTCCGGCACCAAACCCTCCAAAGATATCTTCAAAAATATCACCAAAATCAAAACCGGCATTACCCCCTTGAGCAGAAAAACCGCTAAAATCAAACCCCTCAAATCCACTTGCCCTTCCACCACTTTCAGCACCATCAAAAACCCTTCCATACCTGTCGTATTCGGAACGCTTCTTGTCATCTGTAAGAACTTGATAAGCCTCATTAATCTCTTTAAAAGCAGATTCATCGCCACCCTTCTTGTCAGGATGATGCTTATGAGCAAGTTTTCTAAACGCTTTTTTTACCTCTTCTTTAGAGGCATTTTTAGATATACCGAGGACATCGTAGTAGTTTTTCATACCAAATAAAAGGATTTAACCTTATTTGTATATTATAGATTTTATTCCTTTTTGTCACCTTCTTTCTGGTCTTCGTCCGAAGCGGACTTACCATCATTTACTTCAGCATCGCGAATATTTTCTTCTCCAGACGAGGCACCACCTCCTTGCTCTTGAGTTTTTCCACCTTCAGCTGACTTATACATACTTTCTCCTATTTTTTGAATCTCTACTGATAATTCTTCAACAGCCTTCTTGATCTCTTCAAGATTATCAGAATCTTTAACCTTATTAAGATTAGAAATTTTTTCTTCTATCGCCTTCTTAACATCTTCCGGTACTTTATCACCGGCATCTTTGATTGATTTTTCTGCTGTATATACCAAAGCATTAGCATTATTTCTAGTATCTATTAACTCTTTTTTCTTTTCATCCTCCTCTCTGTGGAGGTCAGCATCTTTCTTCATCTTCTCTATCTCCTCGTTGGAAAGACCGCCTGAAGCCTCAATCCTGACAGATTGCTCTTTGCCACTAGCTTTATCACGTGCCTTCACATTAAGGATACCATTTGCATCTATGTCAAAAGAGACTTCAACTTGAGGAATACCCCTTGGAGATGGCGGAATCCCGTCTAATATAAATCGTCCTAACGACTTATTGTCTTGCGACATTTGTCTATCACCTTGAAGAATATGGATCTCAACAGAGGTCTGATTATCAGCCGCCGTTGAGAATGTCTGAGACTTTGAAACTGGAATTGTAGTATTCTTTTCAATAAGTTTTGTTGATACACCACCAAGAGTCTCTATCCCAAGAGAAAGTGGAATAACATCAAGCAAAAGAACATCTTTTACATCCCCCTGAAGAATACCGGCCTGAATAGCTGCACCGGCAGCCACAACCTCGTCTGGGTTAATTGACCTATTTGGCTCTTTACCAAACAATTTTTTAACTGATTCTATGATAATCGGCATTCTGGTCTGTCCTCCGACCAAGACAACTTCATTTATATCCTCAATCTTGAAACCAGAAGCCTCTAGTGCTCTCTTGGTTATAGTCATAGCTCTGTCTATATATTCAGAAGTCAACTCTTCAAGCTTAGACCTGCTAAGCTTTATCAATAGATGTTTAGGTCCGCTTGCATCAGAAGTTATAAAAGGTATATTTATTTCTGACTCAACGGTAGAAGATAATTCATGTTTTGCTTTCTCAGAAGCCTCTTTAAGACGCTGGAGAGCCAAAACATCATTTCTTATATCTATACCTGACTCCTTTTTAAATTCCTCCGCTATCCAATTTACAATCTTAAAGTCAATATCTTCTCCACCCATATGACTATCACCGTCAGTTGATTTAACCTCTATCACATCGTCACCAACTTCAAGTATTGATATATCAAATGTTCCTCCTCCAAAATCAAATACAGCAATCTTCTCATCCTTTTTTTTATTAAAACCGTAAGCTAAAGCTGCGGCGGTGGGCTCATTTATAATTCTCCTAACTTTGAATCCGGCAATTTCACCAGCATCTTTAGTCGCCTTTCTTTGTGAATCGTTAAAATAAGCCGGAACGGTAATTACAACCTCTTCCACTTTTTTTCCTAATCTGGTCTGAGCGTCCTGTTTCAACTTCTGAAGAATCATTGCTGATATTTCTTCTGGTCGCGAACTCTTATCAGACATTTTTATCTTTATACTGCCATCGGGAGACTCTTCTATCTTATACGGTATTAAATTTCTGTCTTTTTGTATCTCCGGATCAGAGAATTTATGTCCTATCAATCTTTTTACTCCAAAGATTGTATTCTCCGGATTAGTGACGGCCTGACGCTTGGCAAGAAGACCAACTAAGCGGTCCCCTGTCTTACTTATAGCCACTATTGAAGGAGTGGTTCTATTCCCCTCGCTATTTTCAAGGATTTTCGGCTCACCTCCTTCCATAACAGCCATAGCTGAATTAGTTGTTCCTAAATCTATACCTAAAATTTTTGTCATAATGATTTTAATAAAGAAAAATTTAATAGTTATTTTCTGTAAGATTTCCTTTTCCGCTAGCTAGTGGAGACCGTCCCTGCCTGCCGATAGGAAGGCTTGAAGAAAATGAACTTTTAAATTTTTCTGCTTCAATTATCCCTTATAAATCCCTATTTTTACCTGGGAAGGCCTTACAACTTTTCCGTTTAACCTATATCCTCGTTGTAACTCCTCTAAAATAATATGATCTTTTTCTTCGCTGTCAACCTCAATACTTCCTATAGCTCTATGCTCTTCGGGATTAAACTTCTCACCCTCTGATTTTATGATACTCAAACCATGAGACTCAAGGACACTTATTAGCTGAGCGTATATATGTTCAATCCCTTGTCGCCAGCCTTTCGGGAGCCCCTCCCAAGCATCTTTATTAGCAAAAGCCATTTCAAAATTATCAGTAACTGTCAGAAAGTCAGGTATAATATTCTCCTTAAACATTGTTTCTGCGTTTTTTCTGCTTGCAACTTCATCTCTTTTAAAATTTACAAAATCCGCCTTAGACCTCTGCCATCCTTCCAGATATTCCCGCTTTTCTTTCTCACATTTCTCCAACTTAATACGGAGATCTTTAATAATCCCGGGGGTATCAATATCGTCATTATCCTCCCCCTCAAGAACATCTTCCTCTATATTTTCTTTTTTTTCATTTTCTTCCATATTTATTATTTCATCATTATATCAATAGTAAAAGGAAAAACAAACATCGCAAAAATACAAATTATATAATTACACTAAAATAAATTTTACTATAAACGATAATCTTTATTATCGTTTACTCCACTGAGGTGACTTTCTCGCTTTCTTAAGTCCGAATTTACGTCTTTCTTTTGCTCGAGGGTCACGCTTTAGAAATGTAGCTTTCTTTAGTCTTTTTCTAAATTCAAGATTGAATTCAACTAAAGCTCTTGCCAATGCGTGTCTTAACGCCTCCGCTTGTCCTTGTATACCGCCTCCGGTAATTTTTGCCGTGACTTTAAACCTGTCATCAGCTTTCATAATCTCAAGTGAGCTAATAGCCGTTTTCTGAAGTTTGTCTGTGGGAAAATATTCTTTCAAGCTCTTACCATTTATAATAACCTCTGATTTATCTTTTCCTTTATTAAAAAGACGGACTCTTGCCACAGCCGTTTTCCTTCTTCCGACAGCCTCATAATATACTCCCTTAGGAATCTCCTTAACCTTAGTCTCTGTCGTATTATTTTTTTTTTCTATTATTTTATCTGTAGGCATATTAATCTTTTATACTTAAATTTTTCATCATCAATTTATTCAACTTATTTTTAGGAAGCATATTTTTGACAGCCCTTTTTAAGGCTTCATTCATTCCCAACCTACCGGAAAGTTTTTCTAAAGTTTCAAACTTTTGAGACCCGGGGTAACCGGAGTGGCTAACATATTTTTTCTGCTTCATTTTGTCTAAAGATACATTCAATGAAGACACATTTAATACCGTCACTTTTACAGGGGCGACCTCATTGGCTTTATAGTCGGGACTTGTTTTCCCATTAAGAATCTTTGCTACTTCTGAAGCAACCCTCCCTAAAGCTCTGCCTTTTGCATCAATTGTATATTCTTTTTCCATAATTAAATAAAATTAAACAAACTCTATAACCGCCATAGGGCTCGCGTCCCCTTTACGATTTCCTAATTTTATAATACGCGTATATCCGCCATTCCTATCTTTATATTTTGGCGCTATTTCATCAAAAAGTTTTTTTGTATTTTTCTCACCTATTTCAGCGATAATCAGTCTACGAGAAGCAAGTTTGCCACTTATTGCTTTAGTCACCATCTTCTCAACGACAGGTCTTAATTCCTTAGCTTTAGCTTCCGTGGTCTTCATCTTTTCATGTTCAATAAAATTTTTAGCCAAAAGACGAACAAGAGCTTTTCTCTGGTTTCTGACTCTACCGAATTTTCTCCCTTTTTTTAAATGGTTCATAATTCTATTATTCTTTCAATGTAAGCCCCAAGTTACCTAAAGCGCGTCTTATCTCTTGAACGCCTTTTTTTCCCAAATTATCTATAGCCAAAAGATCATCCTCCTTCTTCCTAGTTAGACCTCCGACAGTCCTGATACTCGCCTCTGAAAGAGACTTTGATGTCCTAGAGGACAGGTTAAGATCTTCTATTCTAGTCTTCAAATAATCTTCTTCTGTAGTGCCGGAAACTTCCTCCTGTTCTTCTTTAACAGGCATCTCTTTCAATATATCTTCAGTAGAATGCTCTTCTTCAAAACCAATTACCGCCTTAAGTTGTTTAATAAGTATTTCTATTGATTTTTCAAGCGCCTCACGTGGCGATGTTGTTCCATCTGTCTCTATTACAAAACGAAGTCTATTGTAATCAGTCCTGTCGCCGACACGCATATTTTCTACTTCATAGTTAACTCTTCTTATAGGAGTAAAAGCTGCGTCAAGGACGATAGTTCCTACCTCCACCTTATCCTTTCTTAATACTTCTCTCGGTATATAACCAAGTCCTTTCTCAACAGTCAACTCTACTTCAAACTTTGAACTCTTATCTGTTAATGTGGCAATATGAACATCTTTACTCACAACTTCAAGCTGGCCGGATGTTTTAATATCATCGGCTGTTACAACTTTTGCCCCATTTATAGAGATGGTGGCCTTCTGAGGTTCATCAGTAAGCATTTTAAACTTCACCTGCCTTAAATTCAGTAAGATCATTATCACATCCTCTTTTACTCCAGAGAGAACTGAGAATTCATGAGGAGCACCCTCAATCCTGACGGTAGTAATAGCACTACCCGGCAAAGAAGAAAGGATTGCCCTCCTTAGAGAGTTCCCCAATGTATGACCATAACCGGCATAAAGGCCGTCTATCTCATATACGCCTTTTGTCTCTTCCTCAGAAACGATTCTCGGCTTTGATGGTAAAATTATTGAATAGTCCATATTGTTATTATTATTTATAAAAAATTAACGTGAATAAAGTTCAATAATGGAATTAAAATTAAATCTAGTATCATCTGATACGGCATCTCCGGTAACAATCGCTTCCTTCTTTTCCTTATCAAGAGTAAGCCATGTAGGCGATTCAAATTTCTGCCATCTGTCAGCCAATCCTTCAAATGGTCCCTTACCAACACTTCCTCCTCTGATACCTATCAAGTCTCCAGTCTTTACCCTATAAGAAGGGATATTATTTCGTCTGCCATTTATAGTTATATGTCCATGGGAAACAAGTTGTCTTGAGCTAGCTCTATTTGAAGTAAATCCAAGTCTATAGACGACATTATCAAGTCTGGACTCAAGGAGCTTTACCAACTCCAATGAAGCGACGCCTTTCTTCTTTGAAGCCTCTTTCACGTAATTAACAAACTGACGCTCTCTTAAGCCATAAGAAAATTTTACCACCTGCTTATCTCTTAATTGAGTACCGTACTCGGAAGAACCTCTTCTTCCTTTTCTTTTTCCTCCACTCTTACCAAGAGCACCCGGAGTATAAGGCTTAGTCACCATAGCACACTTAGGTGTAATACACCTCTCTCCTTTAAGAAAAAGTTTTGCCCCTGCTCTTCTACAAATTTTACATTGTGAATTTTCCATAAATAAAAATTATACTCTTCTTGGTTTCTTAGCCTTAGGTCCATTATGAGGGACGGGTGTTGTGTCTAGAATAGAGGTTATCTCAACCCCCCTGGCGGCAAAAGTCCTTATGGCAGAATCCCTGCCAGCGCCAACTCCCCTTATTATAACATCAGCTTCTTTCATGCCGATCATTGACGCCTTATCAGCGACAACTTCAGCCACTTTGGAAGCGGCAAAGGGTGTGCCCTTCTTTGCCCCCTTAAATCCCAAAGAACCACTCGAAGACCATATCAATACACCTCCTTTATCATCTGAAACTGACACTAATGTATTGTTATAAGTTGATAAAATATTAATTATCCCTTTTGTTATTTTCTTTTTAGGGATACGAGACATAGCCCTGGCCTTAAGTCCATGGTCCATAGCTCCCCCTTTCTTTTTAATTATCCGTTTTTTTCCCATAAATTCAGTTAATTGTTATTTCTTGTCAACTTTTGTTCTTCCGGAACCCATAGTCTTTCTTACATTTCCTCTTTTCGTTCTTGAATTGGTCTTCGTCCTCTGACCTCTGGCTGGCAATGACTTGGCGTGCCTTGTGCCTCTATAGCACTTTATATCTTTAAGTCTTTTTATATTTTCGGCAATTTCCTTCTTTAAATCTCCTTCTGAAGTATAATTTTCAGCGATTCCCCTAACTGCCTTCTCCTCGTCCGGAGTAAGATCACTGGCTAACTTATCCTTAGAAACACCTGCTTCTTTCAATATCTTCTTAGCTCTAAAATGACCGATACCATAAATAGCAGTAAGAGCTATCTCTAAGTGTTTCTTCTCTGGAATATTTATGCCTTTTATTCTCATGTGATTATTTATCCTTGTCGTTGTTTATGCTTAGGATTTTTCTTGCAAATAATATAGACCAAACCTTTTCGCCTTGTCATCTTACAATCTTTACATATTTTTTTAGTTGCGGCGCGAATTTTCATAATAAAAAATAATATATTTACTGATATATGTCAACTTATTTTAAAATCTTTTTTTAATTCTCCCTTTTGTGTCCGTAGAAGGTGAATTCATCTCAATACCGACACTATCACCAACCAAAACCTTAATACGATGTATGCGCATTTTACCCGACAGGTAGGCTATTATTTCCCTGTCGTTTTCGAGACGAATACGAAATGTAGCATTTGGCAAAGCCTCTATTGCTATCCCTCGGACCAATTGATCTTGTTCTTTATTCTCTGTCATTTAATTACAATAGCTTATAATATATCAGATATTATATAGATTAGTCAAGCTTTTTCTAATAGCAATACAAAAATCCGCCATTTTTTGAGCTATTTTCTTAGGCTGATAACAATTATCAGCTATCAATCATAAAAATATGGCTTATCTAAATCTTATAATCCTGCCTTGAGAATCTCTTTATATTCTATCTTAGAATCATCTTTTGGGGCAAAACGCCACCAAGAAGGGTGATGGGTTACTTTAATATTCTCTACGGGGTATTTTTTTAAAAATATCTCAAGCCCGTTATTCCCTTCTCTTAAGAAGTCCTTCTTTAGATTGTCTGCATTTATAGTCCAGACGAAGTGCCCCATACCACTCACACTAAATACTATTTTTTCATTATTTTTATCTCTTTCAGTGAGATTTATTGATAATTCTCTAAGATTTGAGACTCTTAAAGGCGCGTTTTCTGCATGTCTAGAGACAAGGGCGTCTGATAAATCCGTCTCCCTTATCAAGAATGCCCTAAGGATACCTTTCTCTTTAAAAGTAAATTCTTCCACCTCGTCTCCCGCGTTTGGATTACTGTCATCATTAACAAAATCTAACATTACCAAGTCGGTATAATATAGAAATCCATTAGGAATACTTGACTCGGCTTTTTTTATAAGAGTATTTTTTATATCATTTTTCAAATCTTCTTTTACCGAGAAGATATCGTCCTCAGAAATGATGCTCAACCCCCCCACAAAACCACCAGCCATGTCTGTCTTTGACCTTGCATAAAACTTCTCATACCTCGCGTCACTCTTATTAAACCCAGGGATGTTAAAATCAGTAAGACCTATATTATATTCTTCACCTGCCTCGTCAGCATATACCGTGGCTTCAATAGAGCTGGGGACAATATTTCCATCTACAATCTTGGCACCTGGCACAATCACCTGACCATCTATCCTATAAATCTTCCCTTCAGGGGTTGAGAAGCGAGTCCTCCTGACAAGTGTTTGTGGCGCGGAACTGTATGCATTATAGATAATAATCTGTCCGCTCGCTTTCCTCTCTAAATCTTTCACACCGGTTGACTTGGCCACCCTCTCCCTATCTTCTACTATCTCCATAAGTTCAAAGTAGATATTTTGATTTTCTGACGAACTTGATGACCCTTGGGCTTTATCCATATAAGCCCATAAGGAAGTATCTAAGTTTATAAATTCTTGGTTCGGTGTAACGGCGATAGTAACCCAAGAAAAATTTTTCAATACGAAGACGAAGACGAAGACGAAAAACAAGGCTATCGCCAGTCTATAAGCTAATTTAAACTTAGAGAAGGAGGGTTTCCTTATCCTCTCTCCAGTGGTGGTATTATCTTTAACAGGATTCTCCTTTTTAATATAAAATGGTCTC
>PFDM01000032.1:17361-18686 GCA_002772825.1 Parcubacteria group bacterium CG10_big_fil_rev_8_21_14_0_10_38_31
TTTTTTCTCACCACCATATCTTGCATTATTTTTCTTGCCATATTGTTTAATTATTATTTAAATTTTTTATAAAAATTTACCAGCAAAAAGCGTCTCTAATATAAGGAATATGTCTTTCTCTTCTTTAAGACTCGGAGAAAGCTTAAGTGATGGATCCAAAGACTCAGGAGAAATCCTCTTTATATTAAAAGGTTTTCCAAGGATAGTAAATTGAGAGAAAAAATCTCCCTCCATACATATAGAAAACTCCTCAACTATCTTATCGCTACCTACTACAAATAGATTTTGAGGTAATGGCGAAACTTCAGAAACTTCTCCAACAGCTTTTTTAAAAATGTCACACCATTCATCTTTTGCATCACTCATTGCTTTTGAAATTTTCTTGGTGGCGCCCTCTTCCGAGTGACCCCTCTCAAGGCGTGACAACACTGACGATGTCTCCTTGATAAGCGTATTTAGCGCCTTACCGATCTTCCTTAAGACGAAATTCCTTCCCATGGGGAAAGAGATAATTTCTTCAAGCACTTCCCTTCTAACCAAAGAAATATCGGTAACTTCACCGGCAATATCAACAAATACGAAACCTTCTCTCGTGTCAGTTGAAAGCTTCAATGTGTTAAAAACCACAAAAGGAAATGTGCGAAATATCACTGGCGAACCGGCAAAACTCTCGCCCAATACATCTTCTATCTTTTCTTTTACTTTTGCTTTACCCATACTCATATAGACATACAGATCAAGCTGGCGAGCCCTTTTACCTAAAGGCTTCACTGTATCGTAACCATTTAAGACAAACTTCATAACATTATGCTCAAATAACTCTATCTCACTACTCGGCAATGATGATCCCTTTTCTTCTACATATGTTTTCTTAAATATTTCCGTTTCTTCCAATATCAGGTCGTCTAATAACTTTTTGTTTATATCAAAAGGTTTTTCTTTATTCACTTTTATTATCCTGGTCTGAGATACAGATAAAAGAGAGTTTAGAACACAAAAGACAAAGTCTGGCGCTTCGTGAGCTTTACTCCTTAATGATTGAGTTGTCTTTTTAAACGCTTCCTCAAGTGACCGATGAAATAGATGAGAGTCAATATCTTCTTTAAACCTTATATCGGTTCTGGCACTTGCCAATACTTCCAATCCTTTCTTATGGCTATCACGAACTAAAAGACCACCGACAGAGCCACTGCCTATATCAAAAACAACGAATACTTTTTCCTTTTTACCAAACAGAAACATTTGCTTTAATTTTAACACAAACATCATCAGAAGTTCAATTAATAACAGTGGTTAAGTAAAAAAATACCCCCATCTTATAGACT
>PFDM01000032.1:18739-19058 GCA_002772825.1 Parcubacteria group bacterium CG10_big_fil_rev_8_21_14_0_10_38_31
TGTTTCGCTATGTTTTAATTTTTTCCCTTTCAGAGAAAGGGCGGATCTTTTCGGAGGTGCATGCGTTCTCCTTTTATTTTAACGATTGGGGACCCCCTATATTATTTCATCATATAGGGCACCGGTAGGAGGTGGTTACGTGCGGGTCGCGCCGTTGGCCGTGTGGTCGATGCCGGAGTTTATCATCAATAACGTTTTTGCATAACCGTCTATGGCTCCCATACTCTTCACTCCTTTCTGGCTCTTTTGAGCCTTATTTTGGGCCATTATTGGCCTTTTTCTCTCAAGCGGTGGCCGATGAAATGGCGACCAACTCAAG
>PFDM01000032.1:19080-22233 GCA_002772825.1 Parcubacteria group bacterium CG10_big_fil_rev_8_21_14_0_10_38_31
CCGGATAAACTTCCACCCATTTAAGCTCTTGAATATTTACAGGTATTCTAAAAAGCACTCTTTGGAAAGCATCCGCCATGTCAGCTTTGATGAATTCCACTATCCCTAAGACGAAAGCCTCAGTCCCCAGTGTCGTTACCAAACTACCAACTTCCACTTCGTCTACTCTGGGTATGGTTATCTCAAAGTTTCCGCCACCACTACCCACTGCGGTAGTGAAAATATTTGTATTGTTTATAAAGACATTAACCTTTTCCCCGGATCGAGAATAAAGTCTCACTCTTGATGTATCATTAAATACTTCTTCCACAAATCCGAGTAAAATATCTCCATACACCCCAACAAGCATTCCTTCTTTTACCCCGTCATCTTCACCGATATCTATAATGATAATATCATACGGGACCTGTGGCGGACGAAGTAGCACCGAAGCAACTATACCCCTCCTCTCTTCCGTCCTTATCCCCAGTAGACTTTTAAGCTCACTATTTTCATTTTCTAGAACACCAAGGGTGATCAACTTCATCTCTGACTCTATTAATCTCTCTTTCAACTTCAAATTCTCATTAACTAATGATTCTTTATCTTTTATAACGTAACTTTTAAACTGATACCAATTATTAAAAGAATCCCGAACACTAAAAATAGGTGAGGCAACAAAAAGAGTTGAACTTGAGAAGATACCGCTAAATCCGAATAATATAATAGCGAGTAATATCACCGCCAATATTATCAAAGGAAAGAATTTTCTATTCTTTTTTTTATTGTGGGGGGAGGTCATCTTCATTCTGTATAAGAACATCTTGAAGTTCATCAAGGTTATCAAGGATAATACCCGTACCTCTCACTACGGCGGTCAAAGGCTCATCCGCTACGTAAACCGGAATCTTCACTTCAGAAGACAAATGTTCGGCAAGACCCTTAAGATACGAACCGCCACCAACAAGCATTATCCCTCTATGCATAATATCAGACACCAACTCCGGCGGAGTCTCCTCCAATACTTCTTTCACAGAATCAACTAAAGACCGAGTAGTTTTTGCTATCGCTTGCCTTACATCAGAAGCAGTTAGTATGACTTCCCTCGGTAAACCGGTTATAAGGTCCCTTCCTCTCACAGCAGATTCAACATCATCACCTCCTTCAATGACAGACCCTATGGCTATCTTCACATCTTCAGCAGTCTGCTCCCCCAAGAGAATCTTAAACTCGTCTCGCGCATAATGGATAATATCTTGGTTTAGACGGTCGCCAGCCATCTTAAGGCTCTTTGACAGGACAATACCACCAAGTGAGATAATAGCCACATCAGAAGTTCCTCCACCAATATCAATTACCATATTCCCCACAGGCTCTCCCACAGGCAGACGCATGCCGATAGCCGCCGCCATTGGTTCTTCCACTATATGCACTTCTCTGGCTCCGGCGTTTCTGGCGGCATCACGGACGGCTCTTGCTTCAACATTGGTGACACCCGAAGGGACACCTATAACCACTCTTGGCCGAGACAATATGTTCTTCCTGTTTTTCTGAGCTCTTTTTATAAAATAAGCGATCATCTCTTCAGCCACTTCAAAGTCTGATATAACACCGTCCACAAGGGGTCTTACGGCGCTAATATGAGCCGGGGTCCTGCCGACCATCTTCTTGGCTTCCGTGCCTATCGCCACCACCTGACCCGTCTTCTGATTGACAGCCACGACAGATGGTTCGTTTATGATAATCCCTTCTCCACTCACATAAACGAGAGTGTTAGCTGTGCCAAGGTCAATCCCTATATTATTGGAGAAAAAATTATTGAACTTTTTTAACATAATTTAAAATATCTTCTTTTTTTATAATACTGCTTTCTTCTTCACTGCGTTTCTTGAACTCCACTCCACCCTTCTCCATACTTTTCTCACTTACGACAATTCTATATGGTATACCCATAAGATCACTATCAGCAAATTTTTCCCCCACACTCTTTCCCATTCGCTCATCATATAATACTTCTACTCCCGCTTTTTGCAAACTTTCGTATATCTCACCAGAAGTACTCCGAAGAGATTCATTAAGGAGGATAAGGTGAACATCAAAAGGAGCGACACTTTCCGGCCAGATAATTCCCCTGTCGTCATTATATATTTCAACAATAGTCCCCATAAGTCTGCCTAGACCTATACCATAACAGCCCATCAAAACAGGCATATCCATCCCGCCCTCATCCTTATATTTCAAATCAAAGGCCTCGGTAAATTTAGTCTTTAGTTCAAAAATATTCCCCACTTCAATCGCCTTCTCTGTCTTGAAATTAGCTTTACCACACTTCGGACATTCCTTCTGCTCGTTTATAATCTCATCATTTATCGCCACTCCACAATCATTACAGACATAGATAGTGTCCTCACCAGCAGGCGTGATAGTCTGAAATTCATGAGAATACTTGGAGAAGCTTCCACCGGAAGCAAAAGTAAGGTGAGTCTCATTCCCAATACCGGCCCTTTCAAAGATGTTTTTATAAACCTGCTTCATCACTTCATAATACTTCTTCAGATCCTCTTCGTCTTTATGGAAGGAATATAAGTCCTTCATCATGAATTCTCTTCCACGCAAGATACCGGACTTCGCACGAAGCTCCATCCTAAATTTATTTTGGATCTGATAAACATAAAGGGGTAAGTCTTTATAAGATGATACAAATTTTTTAACAAGAGGCACTACGACCTCTTCATGAGTGGCCCCAAGCGCAGACTCTCTCCCGCTTGAATCAGAGATTTTATAAAGGTCGTCCATCGTCTCCCACCTGCCGGTCTTTTCCCAATTCTCTTTTGGTTGCATTGAAGGCATAAGGATTTCTACTCCACCGGCTTTGTTCACTTCATCTCTTATTATCTTTTCAATATTTTTTAAGACACGTAAGCCCAGAGGAAGGTAGGTATACACACCAGCCATAGTCTTGTCTATAAAGCCAGCCCTTATAAGAAGAGAGGCATTCTTGGCCACTTCATCTTTTGGGGCGTCTTTGACGGTTTTAGTAAAGAGTTTAGACTGTAACATTAGAGATAATAATATCCGAAAAACACTCTTTAGTCAAAAATATTAAAACCGAGTTCAACAATCAATTGCAACGCTTGATAAAATACTAATTTCACGACATTTTCATCCTTTGGA
>PFDM01000038.1 GCA_002772825.1 Parcubacteria group bacterium CG10_big_fil_rev_8_21_14_0_10_38_31
GAGGTAGGGGAAGGTAGAGGAGTAGATTTTCAACGGCTAAGTTACAGTTTAGCCGTTGGGGGTTCGCCTTATCTGCCACGGCGGATAGCCGTTGGGGGATTAGATTAATTTTCTTATTGGATAGATTCTTTTATTGCTTTTCTTATTTCCATTTCCGCTTCGGAGAAATTGGTATAAGGCCCGGAGAGTAGATAATTATCTTTATGAGAGAAGATTGATATATTTTTCATTTTCTCAAATATGTCTTGTCGGCTGTTTGATTTTACTATTGACCAGATTCCTCTATTGTCTTGCCAGAAGATTATAGCAAGCGGTTGATGTGGAATGTTTCTTATAACTTCATCAAGCACACTATTGAAAAAAGAATCTGATGTTTGATCTGTTTTAGTCTTCTTAATATCTTCAAGTGAGATAAAAGACCAAGAACTTAAAAATAATTTATTCTCTCTCGTCCTTGATAGTGCCCTGCCCAATATCTGAGCAAATTGATTAGTCTTTTCTTTTCTTAATGCGGTGACTGGCACGTCAAAGATTAAATCGTTTGGCGTGATTTTGTTTTTCTTAGAAGCGATGGTGATAGAAAAATTATCATCATTTTCATCGTAAGAAACTTCTGAAATTTCATGCAGTTTCTTCGGAATTTTTATAGTTAATTTATTCTCATCTTTTCTTTTCATTCTTTATTCGTAACATTTTATTAAGTCTTAAACAAGATTGACATAGTGATAGTGAAATGTCAGCTTAGAGGATTTTTCTTGTCTAAAATGTTAAAATAGAGAAAATGAAAAGGATAACGAATAATGCTAAAGAGACTCAGGCGTTGGCCCGTGATATTGCCAAAGATGTGGTAAAGAAATCAGGTGGCAAGGCAAAAGTGATAGGCCTTGTAGGTGAACTAGGGGCTGGTAAAACTACTTTTTCTCAGGCTTTTGCATCGGCACTCGGGGTGGAGGAAAAAGTATCCAGCCCAACATTTGTGATAGAGAAGATTTATAAACTTAAAGATCAAGCCGTTTTTACCCACTTGATACATATAGACGCTTATAGGTTAAATGATCCTAAAGAACTTATTAATCTCGGCTGGAAAGAGATAATAGAAAATCCGCATAATATAATCCTGATAGAGTGGGCGGATAATGTAGAGAAGATACTGCCGGAAGATTATATAAAGATAAATTTAGAGCATTTAAGTGGTGATAAGAGAGAAATTTTAATTAAGATGAAAGATGAAAAATAAAAAAGATAAGAAAATTTTAGTGCTTTTAGATGCGCATGCCATATTGCATAGAGCGTATCATGCCTTGCCTGATTTTAAATCTCAAGTGACGGGCGAGCCGACAGGCGCGCTTTATGGAGTGTCTGCTTTCCTTATAAAAGTTATTCGAGAGCTTAATCCTGACTATATTGTCGCTTGTTATGATGTGCCAGAACCCACTTTTCGTCACATTGCTTATGATGAATACAAGGGGAAAAGACCGAAGATGGATAGCGAGCTTGCCGGGCAAATTGACAGGTCTCGTGACTTAATGAAGGCTTTTGATATTCCTATTTACGAGAAGCCCGGGTTTGAAGCGGATGACATTTTGGGAACAATTGTTGAGAAGTTGAAAGATAATGATGATATAAAGATATTCATTGCTTCTGGAGATATGGATACAATGCAACTTGTTAAAAATGGTGATGTTGTGGTCTACACACTTAAGAAAGGGATAAACGATACAATGATCTATGACCAGAAAGCCGTTAGAGATAGATTTGGTTTTCTTCCAGCATTTTTGCCGGACTTTAAAGGTCTCTCTGGGGACCCGTCGGATAACATAATAGGAGTGCCGGGGATCGGCGCTAAGACAGCCACCGCTCTGATAGAAAATTTCGGCAAGATTGAAAGTATATACAAGAAATTAAAAACAAAAAAAGGAGAAGAAGAATTCATAGAGAAAGGATTTAAGCCGAGGATTATAAGCTTATTGAAGGAGCATGAGGAGGACGCTCTTTTTTCCAAGGAGCTTGCCACTATAAGAAAAGATGCACCTATAGAATTCTCTTTGAAGGATTCCGAGTTTAAGAATATGTCTCAAGATGAAGAGAGAAAAAAAGAGGTGAAAGAGATATTCGCCAATCTTGGGTTTAATAGTTTAATGGCTCGACTTAATGGCGTGGTGGATAATAATGCAGTTGTGAGTAGTAATAAAGAGGTCGGGACAAAGAAAGAAAGTATTCCCCTTGAAGAAAGTATTTTAAACAAGATTGAAGAGATGTATAAAGTGGGAGTCTTCTCTAAAGATGTTTACGAGATAGAGCGTCATCTTGTTCCGGTTGTGCTGGAGATGGAGAAAAACGGAGTGCTCCTTGATATAGATTTTTTAAAAAAACTCTCAGTAGAATATCATAAAGAGGAGAAAAAAATAGAAAAGAAAATATGGAAGCTGGCAGGAAAAGAATTTAATATAGATTCACCGAAACAACTTTCAGAAGTTTTGTTTGGGACTCTTGGCATCAGTAGTAAGAAGATTAAAAAGACTCCCGGGGGAGTACTCTCCACCAAAGCTTCTGAGCTTGAGAAGATTAGAGAAGAATTTCCCATTGTAGATGATATTCTTTCTTATCGAGAGCTAAGGAAACTCCTTACTACTTATGTCGATACTCTTCCAAAGCTGATCGGGGAGGATGGGCGTCTTCATGCAAGGTTTGACCAGATGGGGACGGCAACGGGGCGTTTTGCTTCAAGTGAACCAAACTTGCAAAATATCCCTGTTAAAAGTGAGCTTGGTAGAAATATAAGGAAGGCTTTTATTGCTCCTCGTGGCACGAAATTTGTCGCTTTTGATTATTCTCAAGTAGAATTAAGGGTCCTTGCTATCTTGAGTGGAGATAAAGAATTGATGGATGTTTTTAAAAATGGTGGAGATATCCATACTTCCGTAGCGGCACATGTATTTAAAGTAGACCCTAAAGATGTGGATCGTGAAATGAGAAGAAAGGCCAAAGTTATAAATTTTGGAATTATATATGGTATGGGGGTCAATGCCCTTCGTGTGAATCTGGGTTGCTCAAGAGTAGAGGCACAGGAATTTTATGATAAATACTTTAAGAGCTTTTCTCGCGTAGCCGAATATTTGAAAGAGCAAAAAGAGATGGCTCATAAACTGGGATTCACGGAAACATTATTTGGAAGAAAAAGATATTTTCCGGAGACGAGCTCGCGTATACCATTCATACAGAAAGAGGCGGAGCGTCAGGCCACTAATCACCCTCTCCAAGGGACAGCGGCTGATATCATAAAGATAGCTATGTTTAAGGCAAGAGAAGCGCTTATAAAAAATGGATTAGCAAATAAATCGCGTTTAATCCTCCAGATTCATGACGAACTTGTATTTGAAGTGGATGAAAATGTTACCAGTCAGGTAGTTGGTATAATAAAAGAGGAGATGGAAAATGCAATAAAGGAAAAATCAAAAGGAATTCCAATCTTAGTAGATGTTAAAACGGGGCATAATTGGGATGAAATGGAGAATATAAAATAATATATGATTTATTTATTTCACGGCAAGGATACTTATAGGAGTAAGTATAAACTCAATGAAGTTATTGCCAATTTTAAAGATAAAGGTTCAAATTTTTCTTTCTTCAATATTGAAGAGGGTGATTTTTCCGCTTTGTTTTTAGAAGAGCTTTTGAGGTCGCAGTCATTGTTTGAAAAGAAGAATGTGATTGTTTTAAACCGTATTTTTGAAGATGCTTTGGCTCGTGACTTTATCATGGAGAAGATAAAAGAGATCAAAACTTCGCCTAATATTTTTCTTTTTTGGGAAGAGGATATGAAAAAACCACTCTTAAAAGAAGTTTCCGAATTTGCAGATAAGACGCAGGAATTTAATTTACTTGAAATATATAAAGTGAAAGATTTTTTAAGAGAGGAGGCGAGGAAAATAGATTTAAAAATTGATGCGCACATGGAAAATGAAATTCTTGGAAAACATGGAGCTGATTTATGGGGGATAAAGAGTGATATTGAAAAACTCTATCTGATAAACGGCTTAGAACCTAAGATTAAAGAAGAAAAATTTTCTGATTCGGGGAATATTAATATTTTTAATCTTACAGATGCTTTTGGTAGGAAGGATAAAAGATTAACTTGGATTTTATATCAGAAAGCGCTTCTTTCAGGTCTTCCTGCAGAAGAAGTATTTTGGAAACTCTCTTGGCAGGTAAAGAATATTTTGTTAGTGAAGAGGATGTCTGAGGAATTAAGAAAGAGTATAGAAGAAATTATAAAAGAAAGTAAACTTAATCCTTTTGTGGTAAAAAATTGTTTAAGTTTTTCAAAGAATTTTGATACGGAGAAATTGAATTCATTATATTTAGAACTTGTTGATATTTATCATAGGGTAAGGAGAGGGAAAACAGATTTTGATACAAGTGTTGAAAAGTTTCTGCTTTCGTATTAGTCTTTATAATATAATGCAAAAATCAAAAATTTTAATTTTTTCTATAGCTTATTCGCCTTTCTGGGGGGGGGCGGAGATTGCCGTAAAAGAGATAACGAGGAGACTTTCTGGTGATTTTGAGTTTGACATGATTACTCTTTCTTTAGAAAAAGGCCTTCCTTCTCAAGAGGTGATAGGAGATATAAATGTTTATCGTATCTCCGGTGGCAAATTACTTTTTCCCATATTAGCATTTCTAAAAGCTAGAAAATTAAATAAAAAAAAGGAATATAATATTGTATGGTCAATTATGGCAAGCAGGGCGGGGTTTGCGGCATTGTTCTTTAAACTTTTTTCTTCTTCATACAATCCGAAAGGAATCCCGGTAAAATTCTTACTCACCTTGCAAGAAGGCGATGATTCTAATTATCCGAAGAAGCGAGCAGGCGCCCTTTGGTTTCTTGTGGAGCCATTTTTTAAGATGATTTTTAAGAAAGCAGATTTTATCCAAGCGATAAGTGTTTTTCTTGCGGAGTGGGGTGTAGGTATTAGGAAATCTAACGACAATGTGGCAGTTGTGCCGAATGGAGTTGATTTGGATAAATTTAAGATTGATTTGTTTAATAAAAGAGAGGTCCGAAAGAAGTTTAATCTTAAATTGGATGACAATGTTATTATTACCACCTCACGTTTGGTGACTAAAAACGGAATAACAGACTTAGTGGAGTCAATCCATCTTTTTATGGATAAATATAATATGCCGATTAAGCTTTTGATTCTCGGTGAAGGTGAAGAACGCAGAAAGATAGAATCATTGATAAAGAAATATAATATGGAAAGGTATGTATCTCTGCTGGGTTTTATTCCCCAGGATGAGATTTATGATTATTTATACGCTTCTGATATTTTTATCAGGCCTTCTCTGTCGGAGGGTCTTGGTAATTCGTTTTTAGAGGCGATGGCGGCCGGACTACCTGTTATAGGGACACCTGTTGGCGGTATACCGGATTTTCTTGAGGATGGTGTTACTGGTATTTTTTGTAAAGCTAAAGATCCGGAAAGTATTGTGGATAGTATTTATAAGCTCTTGAGTAATCCAAAATTAAAACAAGAGATTGCTCAGAATGGGCAATCTCTTGTTTTTGAAAATTATGGTTGGGACGTTGTCTCGGGAGAAATGAAAGGAATATTTAAGCGATTGATTTAAGCAGTCTGATTATTCCTGATTTTTTTCTAGAGGCAGTGTTTTTCTTTATAACTCCTCTTTTTGCGGCCTTATCAATTGCCTTGTAGGTTGTAGACACTAATTTAGAGGCCTCATCTTTTTTCTTCTCAGACACGAGCTTTTTAAAATTTTTGATGGCACCCTTCATTTCATCCTTTCTTTTAAGGTTGAATAGTCTCTTTTTTGCAGAGACGCGGATTGCTTTTTTTGCTCCTTTTGTTATTGGCATGAATTCAAGTATAGCATTATCGCTTTAAAATGCAATATGTATCTGAACTTAGACATATGTTGTACAGTTAACCTTATGAGGTGACATTCTGATAGAATTGGGGTGACAAAGGTTAATTATCAGAATTCATAAGGGCTAAGCCCGAAAACACATTATGGCGAATAAGAATCAAGCACCATCAAGTACCGGCACATCCGGTCAAAATCAGGCAGAAGTAGTATTTCCTAGTGGAGAAAGCAAACAAGACGGTTGATGAGGTCTTGAGTCTTTTGTCCAAGGACTCCCCTTAGAAATTCATCAACGGCTATCCGCCACGGCGGATAGCCGTTGATGAATACAATAAATAAAAAAATACAAAGGACAGTCTTTTGTATTTTTTCTTACATAATCTTCGGAAATTGCATAAAAACCACAATCTAAGTTCAGGAATTAATTGCGATACCTTTATTAAAAAAGTGCAAATTTTCTAAAAATAACTTAAAATAATAGGAATGATAACTCACTTAACCGGAAAAATTATACTAAAAGGCGATAAGTTTGCCGTATTAGACGTAAATGGGGTCGGTTATCATGTGTATGCTACATTTGATACTCTAAGGAGGTTACCTAAAGATGATGATGGAAATCTTTCTTTCTGGACTCATTTGTATGTAAGGGAGAACATTATGGAGCTTTATGGTTTCGCCACACATTCAGAGCTAAAGTTCTTTGAAATGTTAATAGGGATTTCCGGCATTGGCCCTAAGGGGGCGATGGGGGTGCTTGCTGTAGCACCGATTGATACTTTACGTCAGGCCATCGCTTCCGGGGACACTACATACCTTACTAAGGTATCAGGTATAGGGAAAAAGATTGCCGATAAGATAGTTTTAGAACTTAAGGATAAGTTAGGTGGATCTGATTATTCTCCTGTTGGTGGGATGCTTAAGGATGACCAAGATGTGATAGAGGCGCTTCAGTCTTTAGGATACTCGTTAAATGAATCCCGTGAAGCTTTGAAGAAAATTCCAGACGATATTACGGGCACGAATAATAGGATAAAAGAAGTATTAAAAAATCTAGGTACGAATAAATAAAATTTTATATGTTTGATATTGATAAATATTTAAGAATAGGACGAAAGATTATACCGATAAGGATCTTTAAGGCGACCCAACCGACTTATCATTTTCTTTTGGCGTTTTCGGCGGCACTTGTTTACAGGTTTCCATCAAGGAAAATTTTTGTCTTAGGGGTTACTGGAACAAAAGGGAAGACAAGCACCCTTGAAGTTGCCAATGCTATCTTGGAAAAAGCCGGGTATAAGACGGCACTTGCTTCCACTTTAAGGTTTAAAGTTGGTGATGAGTCGGAGAATAATCTATTTAAGATGACGATGCCGGGACGTTTTTTTGTTCAAAAATTTTTACGCAGAGCAGTGAGAGAGAAATGCCAATATGCGTTATTAGAGATTACTTCCGAAGGGGCAAAACAGTTTCGGCATAAATTTATAGCACTTGATGCTTTGATCTTTACTAATCTGGCTAAAGAGCATATAGAATCACACGGTTCTTTTGAGGCGTATCGCGACGCTAAGCTTAAGATAGCTAAAGCTCTTGAGTCTTCACGAAAAAAGAGGAGGATTATTATTGCCAATACAGATGACGAGAATGCCAACCGGTTCTTAAATATCAACGTTCCTGAAAAGATAGAGTTTGGGATTAAAGAAGTAGAACCTTTTATTTTAAAAAAGAAAGGAATGGACTTTACTTTCAAAGGAGAAAAAATTTCTACATATTTGTCCGGTGTTTTTAACTTATATAACATCTTGGCGGCGGCTACTTTCGCATTCAGTCAAAGTATCGGGCTGGAAACTATCAGAAGAGCTGTTGAGGAGTTTAAGGGGACACCGGGTAGGATGGAGGAAGTAGATGAAGGGCAAGATTTTACCATTGTGGTTGATTATGCTCACACTACGGATTCTTTGGAGAAAGTTTATGAAGTATTTCAAAATTCCTCCAAGATTTGTGTCTTAGGTTCAACGGGTGGAGGTAGAGACAAATGGAAAAGACCTGAGCTTGGTAGGATTGCTGACACTTATTGTCATCATATTATACTCACGAATGAAGATCCTTATGACGAAGATCCTCAAGGAATTGTAGAAGATGTTTCAGGGGGTATAAAGAGGCCAATCTATGAGGTAATAATGGACAGAAGAGAAGCTATAAGGAAGGCTTTATCTTTAGCTAAGACTGGGGATACAGTGATAATCACCGGTAAGGGGACAGACCCATACATAATGGGACCTAATGGCACTAAGCTTGAATGGAGTGACTCTAAGATTACGAGGGAAGAATTGAGGACCCTCTTAGGTAAATCTATCTAGCGAAGATTTCGTTTAATTTATCTCTGGTGATAGGGCCTACGAAACCTAGAGGAGGATCTATGTTATATTTCTTCTGGAATTCTTTTACGGCTTCATTGGTGCATCTTCCAAAATTTCCGTTTATAGGGCAATCATTTTTACTAAGCGTTTCTGGTGGGTAAACTTCGTTTTGCGCTAAAGCCAACTGAAGGGCGAAGACATCCTTACTTGACTTGAGTCCCTTATTTAAATCATTATTCCAAAAGTAAGTCTTACTTAAAGTGTCGTATTGTTTAGTTGATAAATTGACCTCTCCTTCAAAGAAGTTTTTTATCCCCAAATATGTCTGGTAAGCTGCTTCTTCTAGTGCGATCTTTCTTATATTTTCATTTGTAAATTGCGACTCGTAGATGTAACCATATTCTATAAAAAGGACGGCCGGGTCTAGAGAGTTATTTGCCCCTATGGCAATGAGTTCTTGATCTTCTGTTATACCGGTTTGTTCTTTTGGCATATCACTGATGGGTAGATATTTTCTTAGTTGATCAAAGACGGGCTGGGCTAAAGCCAAGCTCGCTTTGGCGTTGGAGTATTGACTCTCTGGGATATAGATAGAAAAGCCGGAATATTCTCCCGGTTTATTATATTTTCTGCCCGGGTAGTCGTTGAAATGGATATTGATGACAATGTCGACGTCGTTTTCATTGGCCCATTTATTTATGCCGTATAATTTTATAATAGTTTCTTCTGATGCTCTGTTATGTTCAACAATGTTGTTTATCTCTACCAACCCAAGTTGAACGACGGTATTCATCATGTTCTTGTATTGATTTGTGAATTGGATTATTGACCACCTGTTTTCATTAAAGTAATTTAAAAATATGGGATTATAACCATTACTATCTCGCACCAAAAAGACATTGAATGCTTCCTCTTTTTCAAGGAGATTCTTCAGATATTCTCCCAATTCAACATTTAAGTCTGCTTCTTTTACTCCGTTAAATTGTGCCCCAAAGACAGCTTCATCGTGACCGGGGACAATTAATATGTTTAACTTGTCCTGTTCTTTTTTTGCCAGGTTGTAGGTTGTTCTTATCTCTGCTTCTGTAATACTGTCTACGAAGAATACGCCGGCGAGTAAATTCTCTATAGGTTTAACAGAAAGAATCTCATCATTATGAGATAACATTAAGGCTCCGCTTAAGATGGCGCCAGCGATCAAAAGCAGATAAATTGTATTTTTTATTAGTTTCATATGTATTATTATACAGTATATGCCTGAATTACCAGAGGTTCAAACGACAATCTTCGGTCTTAATCAATTTTTACCCGGTCTTAAGATACGAGGTGTTTGGTCTGACTGGAAAAAGATGATTAAATTCCCAAAATCTTTTAACGAGTTTAAGAAAGAGGTAACTGGAAAGAAGATTATAATGGCGGAGAGGAAAGGGAAAAATATATTGATACACTTATCTGGTAATAAGACGCTTCTTTTGCATATGAAGATGACCGGCTTTCTTTTTTATGGAAAGGATTCAGGGATTAAGTTTAAGCACTTCGCCTTGAGTTTGTCTGACGGTAGTGAGTTGATCCTTTCTGACCTTCGTAAGTTTGCTAAGATTTTAGTCTGGCCGACAGACAATTTGGCTGAGCTTGCCGATATCAATAAGATTGGTCCTGACGCCGTGGACAAAGATTTTTCCTTAAAGAGATTTAAAGAGGTTTTGAGAAAGAGACCTAATGGGAAGATAAAGCAGGTTTTGATGGACCAAAATATTATTGCCGGCATCGGTAATATTTATTCCGATGAAATTTTGTGGTGCTCCGGTGTTCACCCCTTAAGAAAAGTGTCTGATATTAGAGAAAATGAATTTGGGAAAATTTATAAAAATACGCACTTGATTCTTAAGAAGGCAATAAAACTGGGGGGAGATTCAATGTCTGATTATAGAAATATTTATGGAGAGAGAGGGAAGTACCAAGACTTTCATAAGGCGTATCACCGAGAAGGGAAGCCTTGCCTGAAGAGGGGATGCAAGGGGAGAATAAAGCGAATAAAAGTCGGTGGTCGCTCGGCTTGTTTTTGCCCCGTTTGCCAAGTATAGTATTTATATGGAAGCTGACGCGAAAAAAGATTTAATATTTTTAATTCTGTTTTTAATAGGGCTTGGGTTTGTCTGGTATTATACCGGCGGACTAAACAGGGAATCTTCGAATAGTCCTTTTGTGATACCGCCACATCCTATTGGAGGGATAAGCTCTGGAGATATCAGCAAAGAAGAAGTCAGTGGAATGGGAGGTTCCCCGTCTAATGATACTTCTGTTGTTGCTACAACTCAATTACTTAAGGATGTAATATCATTCGGCTCTACTTACAATGCCAAAGAGACTGACACGGAGAAAGAGTATATAGAGATCAAACTTTCTTCAAAGAGCGTTGATAAAGTTCTCCTTACAGGACTTAGACTTAAGGGTGTTTATAACTTGGACTTGCCTATTGGCGAAGGGGTCAAGCTTTATTGGCCGGGAATCACTAATACAAAAGAATCAATCTTTCTTGAGCCGGGCGGTAAGGCTATTATCACAACAGGGCAGTCGCCTATCGGTTATTCTTTTAGATTGAATAAATGCACTGGCTACCTTGAACAATTTCAGGATTTCAACCCTAGTTTACCTAAAGAATGCCTTTATCCGAAAGATGAAAATATTCCTTCCGGGCCAGGTGGTTTTGATGATAAGTGTCTTGATTATATAGACAGACTACCAAGATGTGAAATAGTTAAGACGATGCCGGCTGACTTATCAAGCGTATGTCAAGAATACCTAAGCACTAAGGTAAATTATAAATCTTGCGTAGAGACACATAGAGAGGATCCGGATTTTTATAAAAACGAATGGCGGATATTCTTGGGTAGAAGTGATGAACTATGGAAGGATAGGAGGGAGACTATAGAGATATCAGACCAATCCGGCAATCTTATTAAATCAGTATCTTATTAAATTAAACTCCCCATTAGTTGATGGCTTTTCTAGGAAATCAAGTTTTAATTAATAATTTAATAATCAACTCTTTTTCAACGGCTAAGTTACAATTTAGCCGTTGGGGGTTCGCCTTATCTGCCACGGCGGATAGCCGTTGGGGGGTTGCCCCCCTTCTGTGGATAACTCTCCCTTACCCCCCCCACAAAAAAGGTATAATAACCCCATATGATATTTAAATTATTAAAGAAGAAAAAAGAAGTAAAAAAAGAGAGCAATCTCACCACTAAACTATTACTGCTCACTATATCA
>PFDM01000006.1:0-445 GCA_002772825.1 Parcubacteria group bacterium CG10_big_fil_rev_8_21_14_0_10_38_31
AACGGGCGTCCCTTCTATGATAGTAATGTCATATGGACCATCTTCAAAACGCTCTTGGCCTAATCTCCAATTCACTATATTGAAACGCTTTTCCAAATCCAAAAGCTTCTCTTTTATAGAAACGAGTTTTACCTCACATCCCTCGCAATCAGTAAAGTCATATATGGCTATTTTTGGTTTTGACATAAAATATTAAAATCTAATTAATTAAATAAATTTGCACGCATCAAGCAAAAGTGAGGAAAAACTGTTTTAGAAGAATTTCCCTTCCGCCATCTGGCGGAGACCGTTCTGGAAAAACAGTTGTTTCTGAACTTTTGCATAATCAAAATTAAATTTTTACATTATTTGTCCCATGCTTTATCTATCTCATCTAGGTTAAATACCGGCCCGTCAGTGCAGACATATTTATCCCCGCAGACGCAATGCTGACACCTGCCTACTC
>PFDM01000006.1:467-11769 GCA_002772825.1 Parcubacteria group bacterium CG10_big_fil_rev_8_21_14_0_10_38_31
TATCAGGAATCCCTATAGGGTTAAGAAGATTCTCTATGGCGCTAATCATCGGACCCGGACCACACATTGCCGCCACAGTATTGGCTGGGTTTATCTTCAAATGTTCCAAGCAATCCGTCACAAACCCTGTATTACCGTCCCAGTTGCAAGCCGGTTTATCAACGGTTAAGACAACATTTATCTTCTTCCTCCATTCATTCATTCTGTCTTTCATAAGAAGGTCATCCGGTGTAGTAGCGCCATAAAGAAGGTGCACTTCTCCAAAGTCATTCCTGTTTGAGATAATATGTTCAATAAGTGAGGCAATAGGAGGAATACCGCAACCACCAGTTACAAGGATCACATCCTTTCCGGAAAAAAAATCAACAGGGTAACCGTTACCATAAGGACCTCTTAATGTTAATTCATCTCCTTCTTTCAAACTATGGAAAGCGCTCGTAACCTGCCCGACTTTTCTGACGATGATCTCTATACACGAAGAATCATTTGGGTGAGAAGCCGGACCAAAAGGTGACTCGCCATAGCCCCACATTCCGGCGAGTATGAATTGCCCCGGCATAAAGACAAGACCTTTTTCATTCAAAGGAAAAGCACTTCCATCTAGTTTAGCCAAACGAAAAAGCTTTACTGATTCAGAATATTCTTGAATCTTTTGTATTTTGACCGGAATTGGTTCGTAAATATTTTGCATAACTTTTAAAAATTCAGAAACTGTTTTCACTTAAACAAGAGTGAGGAAAAACTGTTTTGGAAGAATTCCCCTTCCGCCATTCGCCGGCTGGCGAATGGCGGAAACCGTTCTGGAAAAACAGTTGTTTCTCACTCTTGCGTTCTTTTTATTTTTTTATATTTCTTCACTATATCTACTAAAACCTCTTCTATGTCTATCTTGGCGGGACAATACTTCTTACATCTTCCGCAAGTGACACACTGCGACTTTCCAAACTCCAAGTAACCTCTCACAAACTTATGATAAAACCAATTATAATATCTCTCCTTCACTCCATTATGAAAACTATGCCCCGGCCTACCTACCCCTCCTGAGACCTTGGCAAATTCAGGCAAGGTGCAAGCGTCCCATTTACGGCAACGCCGGCATTCATCCCCAGAAAGATCAACACTATCCTCTACAGAGAAACAATGACAAAGAGGACAAACATAAGTGCAAATACCGCAATTAAGGCATTCTCCAGCTAACCTATCCCAAATCTTCGAGTAACCTTGCCAAGACCACTTCACAGCATCATGGAGGAGTTCAGGATCAGACAAAAGTTCATGAAGCTCCACCATCGTTTTACTCTTGGATATTTCATATTCCACTCTGTCTTTTTCTTTCAGGGGAAAATCTAAATTTTTTAAAAGTTTCTCCCCCTTCTTTGTCACAACGACAACCTCATATTCATCACTCTCCAATCTTCTCAATATAATATCTCCGCCCGGAGCCACTCCAAACTCTTTCCCAGTCAGACCTATCAAGATAGACTTATCCCTCTTGTTAAAATAAAAGTTATCTTTCACCGGCTTTTGCATTATCTCATCAAGATAAGTGATGGCCTCCAAATCCTTAAGCGAAATCCCGAAAAGAATAAAATTCTTGGAAGTTTTTGCCGTCTTAACTTCTTTACTCTTTTTATTAAAAGTAAAAGTAATCTCTTGAGAAGGAAAAAAATATCTTTTTGGTGGAAGCACGCTTTCACGAACATCAAACAATTGCGCCTTCTCTCCAAGCTGACTTAAAAAAACATTCAATTGTTTTTCTTTTAGAGTCTTCACTTGTTTCATTATAATAAAATAAGTGAAATTATTCCACCTCTCTCCAATTAACAATGTCCCACGCTCCAGAAGGCCCGGCTGAAAAATTCAAGTCCGCAAGACCGGATTCGTATATCACTGTCACATTATTTTCTAATTCTAATTTATAAGCGATAACTTCTTTTACCATGGAATTATTTTCAATATCAGCTTCACCGGAAGAAGCATAGAAAATACCGCCGTCAACATTATTTTCAATAGAGATGGCTTCACCGCCTGGATCAGAATAAGTGGAAAGCAACATTAGATAACTACCCCCTGACGGATTGCACTCTCCAACCCCACTATTGTATCCAGCTGAACCACAAATAGAGATATTATTTTTTGTCCTTATTTTTCCTTTCAAAGTTGTATCAGCCGGATAATCGGCAATTATAACAGAACTCATGCTCCCAAAAGACGGGTCCAACTCCATAACAACATTATTATTTAATATTATATCCCCTTCAACCCAGATTGGACCATTTATGATCACCTCAACCCCATTATCTATAATCAAATCACAGGTAAATTTACCGGGACCTAAAATAGCTCCATTTGTCGGGTTACAATGAGCAGGGTCACTATAAGCCCCCCCAGCTAAAGCGTCTTGCTTCCAAGCTAATATATTACCATGGGAAATCGGCATTGTTTCCACGGCAGGATCAATACTGGCAGGAAAACCAGTCCCCAGTGTTAGTGGGAGTGGACAAGTAGGACTGGTAGGATTATTCAAGAATGTAAGCGAAGAGGCATCTATAGTCTTATAATAAGCATCTCCACAAATCTTAGTATTAGTAATACTATTTGCATGAACATCACCATAGACAGTAAGGCCATTTATATTATTACCATCAACACCAAACCAGATTTTATAATCAAAATCTCCAATATCCTCATTCCATACAGGAACCCCGGCATTCCAATTTTCACTTGTTTTTGAAACTCCATTACCATTTCCCTTATTTGAGTCCTTACCCCAATACCAATAATTATTAGGATCGGCCACAGTATCAATCGTAACCCAATAAACAGAACTAGGTGTTAATATTGGAAGTGAAGGAATAGCCACCTTAACCCATTCATAAGTACTTATTACTTGAGAGGCATTAAGGACGACAGAGGTGACTTCAGTCTTAGATGGAGATCCTGCATCATCAGCCAAAATTCTTACAGTGGCATTACTAGGATTACCGGTCTTTTTTAAATAAAAATCTATTTGAGCAAGAGTTCCACTACCTGAAGTAGTAAAACTTTGCGCAACATCCAAGACCGGTACTTCTTTACCAAATAGTGTCTCATTGTTATTAATCGTCCAAGAGTCAAATAGAGATAATTTTGTGGCAACATAGGCGTCACCAGTTATAATGGACCCAGACTGACCAGTAATAGAACCGTCTGAATAAACACTCCCTTCAACTATTGAATTATTTTTTAAGCTAAGACCTCCGGCCCCAACCTGCACTCCATAGAAAAATTCAAAACCATAAGAAGAAGATAAGACGGCTTTTATTTTCCTTATATACCCGTCAATGCTGGCAGTCGCAATTACTTCTTTATTTCCACCTATAAGACTTGATATAACACTATCAACTTGCCCACCTGGCGTAATGATAGATTCAGCTGATGATATATTTTTCCCTCTCTTTATCCTATATAACACATCTTCAATACCATCCTCAGCAAGGAAATAACTTTTCTTAGAGTTTGAAAATACGTTTCCTGTTCTTACATCTTTTGATGCGATGGAGGATGCCCCTGCAATTATACCAAGAGAGATAAAGAGGAATAGAATAACCACAGTAATCCCCGCCTGACCTGAATTAAAATTTAGAGAATATTGTTTGATTGATAGTATTTTTAAAAATCTCATATATCTATTGGCTAGTGGCTAATAACTAATAACTATTCTAATAACTCCTCTTTAAAACTATCGTATTATAAAATCTCTCTATCTTGTCGCCAAAAATTCCCGACCCTTTTACCTCCATCTCTATCTTAATGGCTTCAGAAACACCAGGAACAACTATGTCATAAAATGTTAAATTCGTTACAGAAAGAGAAGAAGGGGTTATATCTTCAGGAGGATTGTTTATCCCTTCTTTAACCATAAGATCAGTGCCGTTCTGGTAAAACTCAATCGTCGTTGAAGTATCATCGGCGGGGTCTATCGTATTAAACTTTAAATAACCCGGATTAGATCCAAAGATACTACTTGAATTATCCACACTATCCGCAAACCTTATCTCTCTTATCATCCTCTCTATAGAGGTCTCTGCGAAATTATTAATCTTTCTTGATACTTGTATACTGCTCAATGATTTTGACATAACAAGCACAGACGAAACAACTAAAACCACAATGACAGATAAAATGGCAATATAGACTAACATTTCCATAAGAGTAAATCCCTGCCTACCGGCAGACAAGCCCTGCCCACCGGCAAACAAACGCTTTATTTTAGATCTAAGTTTCAATATATTATTCACCATTTTTAATTATTAAAAATATTAGTAACGTATGAAGAGATTGACCTCGTCGTGGTGACTCCGGCTTCCTGCCATGATACATAAAGAGTTACTTCCTTAGTATCAGAGTCAACTACACCCGAATCAGAAATATCGTCATTAGCATCACGTAAGACATCGTCGATGATTAACTTTCTCTCAAAAAAATTATCTACAAGACTAGGAATTAACGACACCTGCCAGCTGACACCGTCAAAGACAAGGTAGTAATCAATTCCCGATGAAAGTGACCCCAAACTGACAGTCCACCCACTATCACGCATAATCTTAACGACTTCAACCCCCTCTTCAAGTAAAAATGACGCTTTTATATTATTTGTCGTCCTTCTTTCCGCCCTAAGAGAAAGCTCAAAAATAAAAAACAGACTAAATATGGAAAAAGAGATAATAGACACTGCTACCACGATTTCTACGAGTCCGAATCCATAATTATTTAATTTATATTTTCTCATCATCTCGTTATTAATTTTGGTTAATCGATCCGCTTGGTGTTATATTTATAGTCTTCGTCTTACTAATATCTGATTTAACCCTAAGGATCAAAGAACCGTACTGGTCGGTCTTACCTGTAAGTCTTTTAAATGCCATATCAGAACCTCCTCCATTTAATGTAATTAATGAAATTTCGACAAGGGGAGAGAACTCGAATTCTTTGTTATCTGGGTTTGGCTCTGAGAAAGTAACTCCTTTAAATAGCACCACCCTATCAGCCTCAAAATGAACTCCATAAGACGAACCGTCCTTTGATGAAATAGTGTCTATCTTTGCCTCATTTATTATAGAGATTACACCAGAGAAAGAATTACTTAGAGCCTGATTATTGCGAAAAGAAGAAAAAGATATAATGGCTAAAGTAGCTAATACCAATACAATTGATATAGCTATAATAAATTCAATTAAAGTAAAACCTTTATTCATATCTTTATAAACCACCTGCCATAGAATACATCGGCGATATCATTGACACGGCAAAGAAGCCCACAACTGCGCCGACGACAACCATTAAAAGCGGTTCTATGACTGTTGAAAGATTCTTAGTGGTATTATTAACTTCTTCTTCATAAAAGTCCGCGACCCTTTCAAGCATCTCTGAGAACTTACCCGTCTCTTCTCCCACCGCCATCATCTCCCCGACAAGAACGGGGTATAGATTTTCATTTTCTTGAAAAATTTTTGAAACAGGCGAACCTTTTTGAATCTCAGATTTTGCTTTTATAATGACTTCTTTATAGTAAGAATTTTGGATAACATCAGTCGTGATATCAAGTGCTTCAATTATCTTTACTCCCGAACCAGTCAAAGAAGAGAGGGTTCTTGCTGTACGAGCCGAATTAATCTTCTTTACCAGAGGAGATATAATGGGGAATCTAAGCAACATGTATTCAAACAAACGCTTCCCTTTAGGTAATCTCAATACCCATGCCACCAAAGAGAATAAAGTGGCAGAGAGTATTAACGCAATCAAAGTATTGTTTACTAAGAAATTGCTCATTCCGATGATTATCCTCGTGCTTAATGGAAGCTCTATCTGAAGTTCAGAAAATGTAGAGACCAAAGTAGGAACCACAAAAACTAAAAGAAGGATACCAATTATAATCAGGGCTATAACGACAATCGTCGGGTATATCATAGCCCCCTTAATCTTTTTCTTAAGAGTCCAATCTCTCTCAAGCTGTATACCTATAATCTCAAGGGCTTCGCTTAATTTACCTGACTCCTCACCCATCTTTACCATCGCTACAAAAAGACTTGAGAATATCTTTGGAAATAATGCCATTGATTCTGAAATTGATTTACCTTTCTGAATACTCTCCTTTAGCGCCTCTACTGTCTCTTTAAATTTAACATTTTTGGTCTGCCTAGCAATGATAGACAAAGATCTTGTCGCAGAAAGTCCGGCGTTTATCATGACAGCTAAGTTTCTTGCAAAAATCATCTTCTCTGACATGGGGACTATGTTTAAAATAGAGAAAGACAAGAAAAATTTATTATCTTTTTTCTCTTTATATGAAGTGAGTATATAACCATCGGCTTTTAAATCTTTAGCAAGCTCAAACCTGTCCTTTGCTTCAATTTCTCCGCTTGATTCCTCACCCGTAATCTTTTTCGCTTTATATGTGAATTTCATAAATTATTATTACTCACTGGTCACCCTAAGAACCTCTTCAATAGTAGTGATGCCTTGTGTTGCTTTTATAATACCATCTTCAAGCATAGTTACCATACCTTCTTTTTTTGCCTGATCTTCAATCTCATCTGAGGTAGACCCCTTCATCACTAAACTTTTTACCGTCTCTGTCACCGCTAATACTTCATGAATACCGATCCTGTCAAAATAGCCGTCTGAAGAATCTTTAGTCTGTTTTACTTTATAAAAAGGTATTTTATCCCAAGATGTATTTGAGTCTATGACTTTCTCGTCTTTCAATATCCCAAGCATCCTATCAAGATCAACCACTTCTTCTAAATCTTTCAACTGATCTTTATTTAAAAAATATTTTTCTTTTGTTTTTGCTAATTTTCTCACAAGACGTTGAGCGACAATCATATTTAAAGTTGATACTAGAAGAAACGGCTCAACTTTCATATCAAGAAGCCTCGGTATAGAACCAGCCGCTGAATTAGTATGCAAAGTGGATAAGACCAAGTGACCGGTCAACGAAGCATTTACAGCTAAAGAAGCTGTTTCATTATCTCTAATCTCGCCAACCATTATAATATCAGGATCTTGCCTTAACAGAGTCCTTAAGCCATTTGAAAAAGAGAACCCTATCTCAGGCTTAACTTGACTCTGGTTGATTCTGGGCATTTGATACTCAATAGGGTCTTCAACGGTAGATATATTCACTCCCGGCTTATTCAATATATCAAGGACGGTATAAAGAGTTGTTGTTTTTCCTGATCCGGTAGGACCGGTCACGAGGATCATCCCATTCGGTTTCCTTATAGCTTTTTGTATACTATCAATCTGGCTCTCTGAAAAACCTAAACCTTCCAGAGAAAATCCTTTTGCGCCCTCATGTAAAAGTCTTAATACTACTTTTTCCCCATTATAAACAGGTAAAATTGAGACTCTGAAAGAGACTCTCTCTTCAGGGGTTTCAATCTTAAACCGACCGTCTTGAGGTAAACGTTTCTCATCTAATCTTAAGCTTGAAAGGATCTTGATACGCGCAACAATACCATCAGCCGCACTCTTAGGTAAGACCATCGCATCATGTAAAACGCCATCAATTCTATAACGCACTATTACTTCCTTGTCTGTCGGCTCAATATGAATATCGCTCCCTCTCTCAAGTATGGCGTGGCGAAGAAGAGTATCCACTATTCTAACGACAGGGAGGTCTTCCCCGAGTTTCTTTAATTCCTCAACCTCTTCCTCCCCGCCAATCTCTTCAGAAATAACTTTTATAGACCCTGATTCTTTTTTTATAATATCACTAAATTCCGCACTTAGACTTCTCTGATATTGAGCAAGCGCGTATTTTATAGAATCAGGAGTAGTAAGCCGAGAAAGAATCTTTAAGCTTGATTTCTTTTGAATGAAATCAATAGTCTCAAGATCCTCAGGGTCAAGCATTGCCACTTCAAGTGTGCCATCATGAGCCTTGAAAGCGACAATATTGTGAGTCCTCGCAATCGGCTCGGGGATCATACTCAAGACATCGAAACTTATCTTTTCATTCTTTAGATTCACGAAAGGTATACCTAAGATATATGCCTCAAGGTGTATCATGTCTTCCTCCTTAACCTTTTGGTCACTCAAGAGAACATCACGTAAACTTCTTTTTGTCTTTTTAGCTTTTTTCTCTGCCTCATCAATCTCACTACTATCTACCAAACTTGAATCCAGTAAGAAAGCCTTGAGTTGTTCTTGCTCAACCCTCATTTTTTTCTTTGTTATTGATTTTTAGAGTATCTTTGACTTTAGCAACAATGTCGTCCAATGTATAATTCGCCTTTACTAGATACATCTTAGCTCCGGAAGATATGACTTTTTCTATATTCTGACTCTCCTCAAGATTTGTGAGAATTATAATAGGCGTATCAGAAAGATTAGGATTATTTTTTAATTCATTAATTACATTAAAGCCGTCTTTCTTAGGCAATACTAAATCAGAGAGTATGATATCCGGCTTTTCTTCTTCTGCCATCCTCACCCCGTCAACACCATTAAAAGCAGAGACCGTTTCAAAACCTTCGGCTTTAAAAACAGTATCTAACATTTCTTGAAAATGTCTTTCGTCCTCAATAAAAAGTATTTTTTTCTTTTTCCCCATACAAAATCACAACAACTTAATTAATACTGCCATTAAGCATTTTGTCCAGTGGAAAGAGGAAGAGTAAACCAAAATGTAGAACCACGCCCTTCCACACTCTCAAATCCTATCTTTCCACCGGAAGCTTCAATAATCGCCTTAGCTATAAACAATCCTATACCGGTACCTCTCGTTTGATAACTAACAATACTTTGGTTTCTAAAAAATTTCGTAAAAACCTTCTTAGAATCATTAGAAGATATACCTATACCACTATCAGAGATAGAACATTTAACAAAGCCGGGCACTTTCTCTATAGATATGACAACATCTCCCTTCTTTAAGCTGTAACGAATAGCATTATCTATAAGGTGACCCAATACATCTTTTATCTTCCTTTCGTCAGCAATGACAAAAAGAGAGTCTTTAGGCGCGTTCTTAACAAGGGTAATGTCTTTTATATAAGCGAAACCATCTTGCTCTTTCAATACAGTGTCAACAATCTTTGAGAGAGAAAAAGTCGTCGGCTTCAATGTAAGACCGTTTCCTTCAATCTGATCTATCTCAAGGAGTTTGTTGGATAGCTTTATCATCTCTTCATTCTTTTCTTCTAAGACAGCGAGCATTGGTATAATCTCTTCGCCGTTTGGTTTAAGTCTTTGTATAAGATTAAGTTGCCACTTCATAGCAGAGAGAGGACTTCTTAACTCATGAGACATAATATTGACGAATTCTGATTTTGCCTGAGAGGATATTACAATCTGTTCAAAAGAATAGACGACGATATAGCTTATGACAAAAAGGATGCCCGTCAGGACTAAGACCATTAGAGCGACTATCTCCGGTTCCACATAGAAACGCGCCACATAATATGTAGAGATTATGGAGATTATTATAAACAGCCCCATTATTAGAAATAGAAATTGAGGACATTGCCACAGTCGCACTTTATAATTCCTACAATCTTTAATTAAATTCAAATGCCCAATCATTTAGTTTAATTATACCTTACCTCAATCATCTCGCAAACACCCTATGTGTAAAAGTATTGATATTTTATATAAAGCTACATATACGTATTAATGGTCTTAGATAACATACCTTGAAAAGAGAAATTTTTCACTACTCTTTGATTCAAGTTAAAGCCCAATCGCTCCCCCTTCTCTCTATCATTTAAAAGATTCTTCAACCCGGTTTCTATAGCTCTATAATCTCTCGGTTTAACTAAAACTCCGCAATCATCCGAGATTATATCCGAAACACCACCGACGGAAGAAGCCACCACCGGAAGACCTGCCATTCCGGCCTCAATAACAACATAAGGAAAGGCTTCGGTAATAGATGGTAAAAGAAAAATATCAAAAGCCTTAAGATATCTTTTGGCATCTGAAACAAACCCCAAAAGCACTACTCTTTGTTCTAATTTTTCTCTCTTTATCATATCTTCAATATCTTTTCTTAATTCACCACTACCCATTATGACAAAGACCACGGGATAATCTTTTAATAAAGAAATGGCCTTAATCGCATATTCTAGTCCTTTATTTTTATGGAGCTCTGAAATCGCGCCTAACCAGACTATCTTTTTGTCTATACTGACAATTGAAAGATTGTCTAAAGCTATTCTTGCTTCACTTTTCCCTAAAAAAGGAATCTCTGAAATTCCATTATAGATAACTCTTATCTTCTTCTGTATGAATGGGAAATTCTTTATATCACTCCTAGTCTGCTCCGATACGCAGATTATATTGTCTTGAAATATCAAAGTAACCAAGACAAATATTTTTATTAAAGTTTTTTGCCAAATAGGCCTACCCTCATTAAATGCCCAACCATGAGCAGTAAAAATAATCTTTGGAACACCGGCAATCTTTGCCGATAAAGACCCGATTGCCCCCGCTTTAGAACTATTCAAGTGAACTATGTCCGGCCTTTCTTCCTTAAATATTTTTATAAGATTAAAGAAAACTCTAACTTCATCAATCAGACTTACATCTCGAGAAAGTTTTTTTATAGATATAGTCCTTATCCCCATATCTTTAAGCTTGTCATTAAGCACTCCTTCACCACCTGAGGCCACCACTACTTCAAAATCATCTTTTGATAAATTGGTAGCCAAGTCAAACACATATCTTGTCGCGCCACCCCAAGACGACTTCGTGATAAGGTAGATTATCTTTTTTTTTCTATCTTCCTTCATGAGATATGATTGTCTTTAGTGTTTTTAAAGCGATAGAAACATCAAGGGCTAAAGAACGATTTTTTATATAGAATAAATCATATTGTAATTTCTCCATCGCATCTTCTACGGAAGATCCATAGGGAAAATTTATCTGAGCCCAACCGGTAAGCCCCGGCTTCACAAGGTGCCTCATCTTATAGTGAGGCAATCTAAAAGATAATTCTTCCACAAACTCAGGTCTCTCTGGCCTAGGACCAAAGAAAGAAAGGTCACCTCGTATGACATTCCAAACTTGAGGCAGTTCATCTACTCTAGACCCCCTCAGGATTCGTCCAAGGTAAGTAATCCTACTATCATCTCTCTTAGCCCATTCAGCTCCATTCTTCTCAGCACCAGAGACCATTGACCTAAATTTTATAATCTCAAAAACTTTTCCATTCTTACCCACCCTCTGTTGTCGATAAAAGACGCTCCCACGACTTGTGATCTTTATAAGAAGAGCGACCGGCAAAAGGAGTGCCAAAAATACAATTCCGACGACT
>PFDM01000006.1:11790-13271 GCA_002772825.1 Parcubacteria group bacterium CG10_big_fil_rev_8_21_14_0_10_38_31
ATCTCTACGAGATTTTCCAAGAACCACGCCTTACCTATTACCGACACGGGCACCTTACCCGTGACCGACTCATAGAAATTACTAAAATCTACAATAGTCACGCCAAGCGGGATTATGTTGTAAAATACAGAAATTAAATTATCGTCTTGTTTTATGTCATCAGAGACAGCGATCACTTCAATGTTGTGTTCTTTAACATACCTTTCAATATCAATATCTCTGCTTTTATTTTCGTCAAATATATCCACCACTTGATAAGCGAGTTGAGGGCGATTATTTACAAACTCAGAGAAATCTTCAATTTCTTTTGAAGAACCAAAGAAGATAACATTCATCTTAGAACTCTTAACAATATTGTTGAAAAAAAATTTTCTCCATAACCACAAAAAACCAGTCACCACGAGAAGATTTATCAATAAGATTGTTTTAGGTGTAATCCCCCAGATAGGGATAGTATAAAATATCAAGACAGAAATAATACCGACGGCAAGCATTGTCTTCAAGAAACGATTTCTCAGGTCATTGAATGCAATAAATTTCTCAATCTCATACAAACCGGCAATAAAAAATATAACAATCCATATGGAGTACAGCACAATCATTGGCATGGCATTGGTACCAATAAGGATAACGGACGGAAACTCAAGCGATCTCAAAAAAAAGGTGAGAAAGAAAGAAAAAGCCAAAAGGATTAAATCCCCAAATAAGATAATGATTTTCCTAAAATTATGAGTTCTAATCATATATCATCAATTATATCAAAATCACTCGCTTTTAAAACACGCTTATCAGAATTAAGCTTTAGTATGATAACAGCATATATAACATAAATAAGGGACATTATCCACAGAGGGACTTTAAGATTCACTGAGGCAAAAGGGATAGAACTGAATATATCTACCACTTTAAGGTCATAAGCCAAGAGAAAGTAAGCCGGCCAAGCAAATGGAACAGAAAAGATAGTCCCAAAGAAACCGAGAAGCCCTGTCAAAAAGCCGAAAAGCATTGTCACTGGCACAAAAATAAGAATCAAAAGATTAACCGGCAAAGATACAATTGATATTTCCCCCATCTTATACAGTAAAAACGGCAACACGAATACCTGAGTGGATAAAGTAGCCGTAGTAACCTCGCGAAGATTCCAACCTTCTGGTATGAATTTAAGTTTTCTTTCAAAAGGTGGCGAAAAATAGATAAGACCGACCGTCGCCAAAAAGGATAGTTGAAAAGACGGGTCAAATACAAGGATCTTTGGATTGTGGAATACCATCAAAAACCCCGCAACAAAAAGAGCTATCGTAATACTATGAATCCTACCTGTGGCTTTAGCCAAAACAACAATAAACGCCATAATCGAGGCTCGCACAATAGTCGCTGAAGCTCCAGTCAAAAGCGCAAAAAGTATTATCCCCACCGAGCCCAAAGCTATCCCAAAGACCTGAGGGAGGAAAGAAAATATTCTCATCATCGCAAGGACTACT
>PFDM01000048.1:0-10917 GCA_002772825.1 Parcubacteria group bacterium CG10_big_fil_rev_8_21_14_0_10_38_31
CGCTGGCGGACGGATTGAGCCGTTTAGTTGATAATATCCTCGTAATATGATATCTATAAAGTTAGAGTAGATAATGTAGTTCTATATACAGGAGGTCATTATGGCTAAAGTTGAGACGCCTTATCATGCCTTGATAGGGAAGAAAAGAGTAAAAGAAATTTGCAGAGAAGGGGGGATTACACCTAAGGACGATCTTATCATTGACGAGCTACTTCTAGGGCTACATCTTGAGGGTGGTGATTATGAGAATATCCGTTATCAGGTTGGTGTCAGCTTGATGAGAAATCCAAGAGAGAATTTAATCATAGAAGTTCTTTTCTTGATTTTGAAAGAGGTTGAGGCGAAAATAATAGAAGGATGGGAAAGAAAAGAAAAGGAAAGAAAAGAAAGAGGAGAAAAAAGTAAGTAGAAATGGTCTTGTGTCTATAAGCAAGGCCATTTTTTTTATAAATTTTTGCCTGAAAGTTACCTGTATCTATTTTTATAATATATGCTAGAATATTTTAATAAATGGAAATCGCCTTATTTATCTTTTTGATTGCCTTATCGGCATTTTTTTCTGCGGCTGAAACAGCATTTTTCAGTCTTCATCAGAGTCGGGTCAGGATGATGCAAGAGAGTAAAAAGAATAATGCCTCTCTTGTAAGGAAACTTAAATCAAAGCCCCAGCGCCTGCTTATAACCATACTCATAGGTAATAATGTGGTAAATATTTTTACTGCGGCTTATGCCACAGTAATGGCTACAAAATTCTTCGGCTCGGCGGCTTTGGGGGTGGCGACAGGGGGAGTAACCATCTTGATACTTATTTTTGGTGAGATTGTGCCGAAATCTTTCGCCTATAGTCATAATGAAAAGATCGCCCGATTGTTTGCATTGCCTGTCTATCTGGTATATATCATCTTTTACCCTATAACATTTTTTCTATTAAAACTTAATAAATTTTTAAATAAAATCTATAAGATAAAACCTTCTGTCGGCGTTACCGAGGATGAGATAAGGACGATGGCAAGGCTCGGAGTGGAAAATGGAGCGATAGATTATAGAGAGCATGAGATGATAGAGAATATATTTAAATTTGACGATGTGCTGGTGGGGGAGATAATGACACCGAAGTATAAGATAGATGTGTTAAATGGCGAAACTCCCGTAGAGCAGATCGCTTATTTCGTATCCCATTCCGGTTTTTCTCGTTTTCCTGTATATGAAGATAATGATACGGATAAAATAATCGGCTATATACATGTGAACCAGATAATGAAAGCGCTCAATTCAGATGAGAGAGACAGGCCTATTAGGGATTTTGTTTCCCCTGTTGAGATGGTGCCTGAGGCGATGAAGATTGAAAGACTTTTTCGGCTTATGAATAAGAATCAAGTTCATATGTATCTTGTGAGTAAGGGAGAAAATTCAAATGAGATAATAGGGCTTGTGACAATGGAAGACATCTTGGAGCAGATAATGGGGGAGATAGAAGACGAGACAGACGAATAGTGTTGGAAATTTATTTAAGGTATAATATTATTGAGTAGTAAAGTATTATTATTATCAATTATTTTATTTATTATTTATGATTAGTTTCCTAGATAAAAATTCAAAAGGGTCAAAAGATGACTACCAGGAGATAGATGAAAAAAGGACGACAATCCTTGGTTATATTCTTTTATTTTTACTATTTGTTTTTATTATCGGTATATCTCAAACAGTATTTCTTGATTTATCAAGAATCCCCGAAAAGCCAATACCGCCTTCATATTGTGTTAGAAATATTGTTTCTAATTATCCTCAGAGTCTGGATTATTATGCTGTCATATGTAGTGGTTTTAACGATACTGATTTAACTTTTGGTGTAGATAGAGAGTACGAAAGAGTATCAGATGATATTAATAATTTTATAAATCTAAATAATGAGATTTATCGCATTAACTCATCTATAAATTCTGCTAATGGTCAAATTTCAAGTCTTGAAAGACAATACAACTTAAGTTTGCAGGAAAAAATTGCCGATGAAGAGGTATTGTTTAATAGAAAAAATATCCAAGACAATATAGTCAATAGGAGAAAGGCCGTTTCAGATCTCCAGCAGGATTTGTCCATTCAAAACCAAAAGAAAGCAGAGGTGATTATCTCTATGGAAGGTAAAATTAATAATTTAAAATATGCCTATGACGAAGCTCTAAATTATTTTGAGAACAGATCAGCATGGTATCAGTTTGATATATTTTTACTAAAAGCTATATTTGTTCTCCCTCTGTTCATAATCAGTCTTATCTTGTACCTACGGTTTAGGCGAAAAGACAGTCAGTATACTATTATTTTCACGTCAATTGTTTCAGCCTTTTCTGTCCTTTTCTTGGAGATTATGGTCATATTCTTGTATCATGTTATTCCGTCGGAGTGGATAGAAATTGTTTTAGGTTTATTTAAATCACCATATGCTCGTTATGTAATCTACTACGGAGGTGTCATTGTCGTCATTGGTATTTTCGGCGGGATTGTTTATTATATCCAGAAAAAAATATTTGATCCAAAGAGGGTGGCTATAAGAAGGATAAAGGATAATAAATGTCCAGTTTGTTCTTATGGCATAAACGCCGATGAGAATTATTGCCCTAAGTGCGGATCAACTCTGAAAGAGAAGTGTATCAAATGTGGTAATATGCGTATAAAATATCTTCCACATTGCCCCTCTTGTGGTGTCATAAATGAATAAAATAAAGCCCGCGAATTTTAATTCGCGGGCTTTTTGATTGTTTTTGTTTTCAGTGTATTTTCTTCGCGGTAGTTACTTGGTAGTTACCAAATAGATATTTCCTTGTTGAGATCCTCCATTTGAACGGAGTCTCTTTATTTAATACTTCTGTGGTGTTAAAATCCTCCCACATCTCCTTAGCGTGTGGTTCGAATACCCTAAAGAATATCCAACCCAGGATGCGGAGTGTCTTTTTTTCCGGCTTGTGAAATTCGCTGAAAATTATCTTCCCTTTGGGCTCTAGAACTCTCGCCGCTTCTTTCAATGATTCTTTCTTTTCCTGATAAGGAAGCTCATGAAAGAGGAAGAACAGAAAGACGCAATCAAAAAATGAGTCTTTATGAGAAAGATTAGTAGCATCCTCCAGTAAGAAAGCACAATTTTCTATCTTTGCTTTTTTTATTTTTTTTCGGCTCCTCTTTATTTCATTTGGAATAATGTCAACAATCGTTAGATTGCTATCTTTGCATTCATTGGCAATTCTCTTGGAGATATTGCCGAAGGCACAACCTATCTGAAGAACCTTCTTTCCTTTTTTCGTGTTTGAATTGATAGATGATATTATGGCGTCAACCATCTTTGAGTATTGACCCAAGAGGATTAACCAGACTATAAATTGCCTGTCGGTAATCCAGATCAATACGGCGTTCTTATATATCCAGTAGATATTGTCGCTCTTTTCTGGATAAAATTTCCGCTGTATTAACCACGAGCCTTTTGTTCCCATGAAAAAATATCCTCCAACTAGCATCATTGCAAAAAAACTTGCCCCAAATACATAAGAAATTAACTCAAGCATTTTGTTACTACCCCCCCCTTTTTTTTTGTTTAGTATCTATATTTTATTTATATTTAGTTTTTAACGAACGACACAAAAATCAAGTATAGTTTATATGACTTATTTGTCAATTATAACGGCGACATTGAATGATAGCGGGGTATCTAGTATAATAACTTTATGGAAAATGAGATACTGAAGAAGATTGAAGAGAGCGACCAAAAGATAGATGAGATATATAAGTCGGTAGAGAAGACAAGGAAATACTTTCTCTGGACACTTATTATAACTCTTGCCGTGTTTATCTTGCCTTTGATTGCTTTGGCTTTTATTGTGCCGTCGTTTCTCTCAAGTTATAGCGCCACTTTGGAAGGTATTTATTAATTCGTTTTACTGATACAATAAATTTAATATGAAATTTAAATTTCTACCATTTCTTATCATAATTTTCTTTATTGCCTCAAGTATTTTTGGCTTTTTGTCTATGAGCGAAATGATTCATTCCGAATGTCCCTTATTTAAAATGCTCGGTGGCAGTTGTTCTCCTGATGCAAATGCTTTAGTTTTAATATCTCATCATTTGACCGTGCTTAAGACTCTTTCTTCGTCTTTTGTTGCTTTAAATTTCTCGGCTTTATTGGTAGTTCTTTTTCTAGTTAGTTTGATGGTGGCCTCGCTTGTCTTTTTACCCGGGAAATTTTTCTTTAACTTTAGACCGGATAAATATATCAGGTTTAATCCTATAAACAATCTAATATCATGGCTCGCTCTTTTAAATAAGGGAGATTACCTTTTGTTTTCGCCGGCTTAATATCTCTGAAGATAGATTGATTTAATCTGTTTCTAAAGATTGCCGGTTTAATTTATTATCCGGTTTTTTTAATTTAAAATAAAAATATGAATAAAAATCTAATAACTTACATAGTGGGTGGAGTTGTCATTATCGGTTTTATAATCGCAATGGCGTTATTATCTGGCGGGGAAATGGTAAATAATAAGAATCCTTTGTCTTATTCGGCGGGGACTTTGAGTCTCTTGGAAGGGGATTACGACTTTGGCGTTATCTCAATGGCAGACGGCAATGTGCCACATAGCTTTGAAGTTAGAAATGAAAGCGTTGAGCCGGTAACAATAAATAAAGTTTATACTTCGTGTATGTGCACCACGGCTTATGTGGTAGAAGAAAGCGGGGAAAGACACGGCGAGTATGGAATGCCGATGCAAGGCGGACCAACAGGAGAAACTAATATAGAGATTCTCCCCGGTGGATCTGCTATACTTGAAGCGATTTTTGACCCGGCGGCTCACGGTCCGCAAGGTGTAGGGAAGATAAAGAGAGTCGTTTATCTTGAGACTAATTCTCAGACAAAACCTAAATTAGAAGTCACCTTTGAAGCGGAGGTAACAAAATAATTTTGATTTTTTTACAGAATTAAACAAAATAAAAAATATGAAAAATTATATAACAAAAATACATGGGTATATGCCGGTCGTAATCATAATAGCTATTATCGTGTTTGGTTTCGCTATCTATGACATAAGGGAGAGATTAGTAAGAACAGAGAACATGATTGCCCACTTGGACGAAGAGGTGGATGAAGCAGGTACGGGAGTAAAAAGATTGTTAAAGAGAAGTGGTGGGGCGGTAATTCAAGGCAACCCTCAAAGGTCGGTGCCAATAGTCGGAGTGAGAGAAAGTGAGTTTGATTTCGGGGTTATAGAGAAGAAGGACGGAATAGTCAGTACTACTTTTGTGATAAAGAATGAAGGAGAAGGCGCGCTTAATATTAAGTCAAGTGATATCACCACTTCTTGCGGTTGCACTAAGGCTCAAGTTGATAAAGAAGAGGCATTGACTGATGAAAGCATAGTGCTGACCGTGTTCTTTGACCCGAATTTCCATGAAGAACCACAGGGCCGTTTCTTTCGTTCTGTCTTTGTGCCGACAAACGATTCCGACAATAGTGAAATAGAATTTAAGATATTCGTAGAAATTAAAAGCTAAAAAGTAATAATAAAATAGCGACTAGTGGGTAGCGATGCCAATAGGGTTAGATGATATTATCCTAATGGCTAATGGCTAAAAACTAATGGCTAACATAATATGACAAACAAAAAAGAGGGATTATTAAGTGAAGAAAGATTTAAGGGTCCCATCTGGAATATCTTAGGGTTGGCGTTTCTGGCTTTTATTATCGTCAGTCAAGTAAACAGTGCTGGTAGGGGTAAGGAAGATCAAAGTTCAGCTATTGATGCCGAATCAGCGGTCGTCGCTATGGAAGAAGTGTTGCCGAAAGATGGCGTTATTCTTCCCGTCGTTTGGGGGTCAATAGGAAAAGAGATGGTGGAGAAGGGTGTGATAGATGCCGAGAAATTTGAATCTATATATGCCGGCAGGGGCGGATTGAGCGAAGAGGAAAAAGCTCTTCTCTACGGAGAGGCTAACGGCAATATTAAAATTACCCCCGAGAATGCCGGTGTGATATTGAACCTCACCTGGGCTTTCGGTCTCTCAAATAAGAATCCAGTCCTTGAGGGAGGCCCAATGATGGACCCGCGTTATGGCGGGGCGGGTGAATTTGCTTCCACGGGGGGTTGGAGTATCTCAAGAGGGGACGCGATGGAACACTATAGCAAGTATCAGTTTGTTGTCCTGACAAAAGAAGAGCAAGAACTTGTGGAGAGAGTTTCAAAGAACATTTACCGACCGTGCTGTGGGAATTCAACTTATTTCCCTGATTGTAATCATGGTATGGCGATGCTCGGCCTCTTAGAGCTCTTGGCGTCAAACGGGGCGACCGAAGAAGAGATGTATCAGATCGCCCTTGCCGTAAATTCTTACTGGTTCCCGGAGACTTACCTAACAATAGAAAAGTATTTCCAGAAGCGTGGAGTGACTTGGTCTCAAGTTGATGCTAAAGAAGTCTTGGGAGAGCTTTACTCAAGTGGAGCAGGGTATCAGCAAGTCCTCTCTGATGTTGAGCCTGTCAAAATCCAAGGCGGTGGCAGTTGCGGAGTGTAGATCCGCCACGGCGGACTCAGTTATTTTATTTTTATTTATTAGCTTAATTATTAAAAATATATGAAAAAGATATTGTTCACATTATTTATCGCATTATCATTTTTCCCCGGCATTGTTGGTGCTCATGGGGAGGAGATGATGCCTTTTGATAGCCTAGGTGGTGTTGGGGGAATGTGGTTTTGGGCAGGTGGCCTTATTCATTTGATCTGGCTTACTGTCGGAATCTTAGCAATAGTCTGGCTATGGAAACAGATTAGTAAAAAATAATAAATGTTATGGTAAAAATAATACAAAAAGATAATAAAGAGTTATATCAATGTGAGGAGTGCGGTTATGAATATGAAGACAGAGAATGGGCAGAGAAATGTCAGAAGTGGTGCAGTGAGCATAAATCATGCAATCTGGAAATAATTAAACATGGAAACTCAAAATAGAAAATCTTATGTAATACCCATCGCTATTATTATAGCCGGTCTTATAATAGGTGGCGCATTTTTTGTTACTTCAGATAATGGGAAAGGGGCGATTAACTCTGTAAGTAAGGGAGCCGAAGTGATGGAAAATGTATCAATAAGCGAGGATGATGATCCTGTATTGGGTAATCCGTTGGCGACAATCACATTTATTAATTTCGGTGATTTTAGGTGCCAATTTTGCGCTCAGTTTCAGAAAGAGATAAAGCCGTTGATTATAGAAAAGTATGTGAAAACCGGCAAGGTGAAATATGTTTATCGCGATTTCATAACAATGGGAAATAATTCAATATTGGTGGCCGGAGGCGCAAATTGCGCCGGTGAGCAGGGTAAATATTGGGATTTTGCCGATTATTTGCACAATAGCGGTGGGGGTCACGATATGACATACACTCAAGAGTCATTGTTAAAAATAGCTTTGTCGTTAGGACTTGAGGGGAATTCTTTTAAAGAGTGCCTCTCTGCCGGAAGATATGTAGAAGAGGTGAAAAAAGACACTGAAGATGCTATAGCGGCCGGTGCAGACGGCACGCCGACAGTGTTTATAAATGGTAGGATGATTTCGGGGGTGAATTCAATTGAAGTATACGAGTCTGTAATTGAAGAAGAATTATTAAGTGGTAAAAATGATACAAAAATATAAATAATATGTATACGATAGGATCTATATTGATAATACTTGTGATTGGCTTATATATAGCTTGGATTATCTATACAAAGAATCAGAGTGGAGTGGTCGGTAAAGAAGAAGATGGGACGCAAATTTTTGATGTCTTGGTAAAAGGCGTTTATTCACCGAGTGTCCTTGAGGCGAAAGTGGGTAAGCCGATACGTATAAGGTTCAAGCGGGAGGAGAGCGCAGAGTGTTCTCGTTATGTTAATTTTCCTGATTTTAAGATAAGGAAAGAGTTGCCGGAAGGAGAAGTTGTTTCAATTGAATTTACCCCACAAAGGAAAGGGGAGTTTCTTTTTACTTGTGATATGAGTATGTATCAAGGGAGATTGATTATCGTATAAAAAATAAGGTGTTATTATTTAGTAAGGGTTGTAATTGGTTCTTGAGCTTAGGTTATATAAAATATGAATAAACAAAAAGAGATAAAAAAATATAAATATGCCATAAGTGGGATGCACTGCGCTTCTTGTGCTTTGACTATTGAAAAAAAATTAAAAAATATCAGAGGGGTATTAAATGCGGAAGTGAATTTTCCCACCAGCTTGGCGATAGTTGAGCACGAAGCAGGGGATTATAATGATGATGAAATAATAAACGTCATAAAAGATGCCGGTTATTCCGCTTCATCTATGGACGATGATTTAAGTTCAAGAGAGCATAACCAGTTAATTAAAGAAAAAGAGATAAAAGAAGAAAGAAATAGATTTATTATAAGTCTGATTTTAACCATTCCGGTTTTAATCCTAAGTATGATTTTGAGGAATACTTCTTTTGAGAGTAAAATTGCCCAGTTCTTCCTTGCTGGCATCGTGCAGTTTTATATTGGTTTTAGGTTTTATAAAGGGGCGTATTATGCCGGTAAAAATAAAACCGCCAATATGGATACTTTAGTTGCCGGAGGGACTAGCGCCGCGTATTTTTATAGTTTAGCGACAACTTTTTTCTTGCAAGGGGAGGTGTTTTATGAGACTGCCGCTTTACTTATAACTTTTATCGTTCTTGGTAAGTGGCTTGAAGCGAGAACAAAGGGAAAAGCGGGTGAGGCGATAAAAAAGCTTTTAGGTCTTCAGGCAAAGACAGCGCGTGTTGTAAAAAATGGACAAGATATAGACATACCGATTGAAAATGTTGTAGTCGGCGATATTATTATTGTAAGGCCGGGAGAGAAGATTCCCGTTGATGGAGAGGTTATGGAAGGACATTCGGTTGTTGATGAGTCTATGATCTCAGGGGAAAGCATCCCTGTGGAGAAAAATATAAGTGATAATGTTGTTGGCGCTACAATCAATAAAACGGGAAGTTTTAAATTTAGAGCCACAAAAATTGGCAATGATACTATTTTGGCGCAAATTATAAATGTGGTTGAAGAAGCCCAAAGTTCTCGCGCTCCAATACAGAAATTTGCCGATATGGTGTCAAGTTATTTTGTCCCGACAGTCATAGCCGTAGCTCTTATTACTTTTATAATTTGGTATTTCTTTATATTGTCTTCTTTTGTCGTAGCTCTTTTGGCTTTTACCGCCGTCTTGGTTATTGCTTGCCCATGCGCTTTGGGGCTTGCAACACCTACTGCCATTATGGTGGGGACAGGTAAGGGCGCGGAAAATGGAATCTTGGTGAAGGGTGGTGAGGTTCTTGAAGTGGCAAATAAAGTAAATGTGGTTGTTTTTGATAAAACAGGCACCCTGACAAAAGGTGAGCCGGAAGTGACTAATGTTATTGGTTTTGATATGTCAGAGGATAAGATTTTAGAAATTGCCGCTACTATTGAAAAAAGGTCAGAACATCCTCTGGCTGAAGCTATAGTCAACAAGGCAAAAGAAAAATCAATAATGATTGGTGAGCCGGAAAATTTCAAAGCGATTGTCGGTGGAGGAGTTACGGCAGAAGTGGAAGGATCAAAAGTTTTCATTGGGACTGAAAGATTTATGAAAGAAAACAATATAATCCTCTCAAGTCAGTTAATATCATCAAAAAAGGAGCTTGAAGAAGACGGGAAGACGGTTATGGTCATCTCGCGTGATGGAGTGGTCGCAGGCCTCATCGGTGTTGCCGATATTGTCAGGGAATCTGCAAAAGATGCCATAGCAAAACTTCATAAAATGGGTATAAAAACTGTAATGATCACCGGCGACAACGAGAGAACGGCTAATGCCATAGCAAAATATCTCAGTGTGGAAAGTGTTTTTGCCGAGGTCTTACCTGAAGATAAAGCTAAAAAGATAAAAGAATTGCAAGATAATGGCAATAAAGTAGCAATGGTTGGAGATGGTATAAACGACGCGCCGGCTTTGACTCAGGCTGATCTGGGCATTGCTATGGGTTCAGGCACCGATATCGCTATTGAATCAGGCGGTATCGTTCTCGTAAAAAATGATTCGCGTGATGTTCCTAGGGCTATTATGTTGAGCAAGTTGACTATGCGTAAAATAAAACAGAATATGTTTTGGGCACTGTTTTATAATAGTGTAGGGATTCCTATTGCAGCTCTCGGTCTTTTGAAAGCTGAATTTGCCGGCTTGGCTATGGCCTTAAGCAGTGTTTCCGTTGTGGCAAATTCACTTTTACTGAGAAGAAAAAAGTTTTAAACTCTTTTACTGTTAAATATTTTCTGCTATTATTAAGGTAATATGACGGGCAATAAAAAATACAAATGGTATAAAGACAGGCCTACTTTGATAGCTCTTATTAGTGGATTTTTCAGCACTTTTTTGACTCTCCTCAATGCTTTTTTGAGGAATTAAACCCACTTGGGTTCCATGCACCAAAGTGGCACCCAAGTCCCAAATGGTAAGAGGAGTGCTTATTATTCATAGCGTAACGCTTCTATCGGGCTTTTGAGAGAAGCTTTTCTGGCTGGGTATAGACCGAAGATAAGACCGACCAGAGACGATACTCCAAGTCCCAAGATAGAAGCAAAGAAGGGAAAAGAGAATGGCCAAACTATATTTAAGTAATTTGTTAAGATTGCTGATATGGCGAAAGAAAGAAACGTCCCTATGGCGATACCTATCGCTCCACCCACTGCTGTTAATATCACGGATTCTAAGATGAATTGGATAAGAATGTCTTTATTGGTGGCGCCAAGCGCTTTCCTTAAACCTATCTCTTTCGTTCTTTCTGTTACTGAGACTAGCATTATATTCATCACTCCTATTCCGCCTACCACTAAGGAGATGGCAACCACGGATGATAGGAATATAGTTAATATATTTA
>PFDM01000048.1:10941-13671 GCA_002772825.1 Parcubacteria group bacterium CG10_big_fil_rev_8_21_14_0_10_38_31
GCCCATGAGGTAAGTCTGAGCTGTAGTGTAGGGGATCATCAGTATTTCGTCTATGTTGAAGAATGTTGATTGTCCTTGAGGAGCCATGACCCCTATAACTTTAAAATTTTTTTCTCTGATTTTTATATTTTTTCCGATAGCATCAGATAAGCCAAAAAGCTCTTCCCGTACTTTCGAGCCTATTACTACTACATTGGCCTTTTGTTTTATGTCATTTTCATCAAAGAGTACCCCTGATTCAATTTTTATGTTAAAAATGTTGCTTATAAATTCGGCCGACCCTCCAAAGGTGGTGCCTTTGTAAGTTTCTCCAAGATATGACACATTACCCGGCACTATTACGGCTGGCGCAACATCCAATATGTGCGGAGCATTACTCTTTTTCTTAAGAGCGTCGATGTCTTTTTGTTTAAGTGAGTCGGCAAAGAGAGTCTCAGCTACATCGGTTGGACCTTTTGGCTCTCGGCCGGGACGGAGCACTATAGTGTCAGCACCCAGCCCTCCCAGTTCTCCAAGAATAAGATCCTGAGCTCCTTGCCCCATAGAGACTATCAGGATGATGGATGTTATCCCGATAACTATCCCGAGTATTGTTAAAGCTGATCTGCTTTTGTTTGTCGCAAGAGCCTTTAAGGATGTTTTTGATATATGAGTAAGTTTCATATTGGTTATTATTTTTGGTGTTTCTTAATATTATTATCACTCCAAATCTTCCCATCTTTCATAGTAATAATTCTTTCGGCGTAGCTTGCGATATCGTCTTCGTGGGTGATAAGCACTATAGTATGTCCTTCTTTGTGAAGAGCTTCAAATATTTCCATTATTTGCTCGCCTGATTTGGTATCTAAGTTTCCTGTTGGCTCATCGGCGAATATTATATTAGGGTTGTTTATAATGGCCCGAGCAATTGCCACCCTTTGTCTTTCACCTCCGGAAAGTTCTGAAGATTCATGGTTTATCCTATGAGAGAGTCCGACTTTTTCGATAGCATCAAGGGCAAGCTTCTCCCACCTTGATTCTTCAATGTCTGAGTAGAGGAGGGGTAGTTTTACATTATCGAGCACTGTGGTGCGAGCAAGAAGATTGAAAGACTGGAAGACGAAACCCATTTTTTTATTTCTTACGTGGGCAACCTCCTCCTCTGTATAAACATCGAATGTCTTTTTATCAAAGAGATACTCACCCTCAGAGTGTCTGTCCAGGAAACCCAATATATGAAGAAGAGTTGATTTACCAGAACCCGACTTGCCCATTATCGCGACGAATTCATTCTCTTCTATACTGAAAGTGACCCCAGCTAGAGCTATGGTCGCAGTTTCTCCGACAGGATAAATCTTTTTCAAATCTTTAGTCTCAATCAGGGGCATATTTTTATTTATTTATGAAGGTTACAACCTTATCACCCTCGTTTAGTCCTTCTATAATCTCTACCATGCCATCTGAACTTCTAAGTCCTGTTTTAACTTCAACATCTTTTATTATCTCAATCTTTCCATCGATTGATAATACTTGGACGATTCTTTTATCAGCTTGAGTCCTTATGGCGCGGGCCGGTATGGCGATGACATCTTTCTTTTTGGCGGAGAGGATATCGATATTTGCCGTCATACCGGATTTAACTTTTCCTCTGCCGTCTAAAAATTCCAATGTTGTTTTATAAGTCGCCACACCATCTAAGATAGTTTCTGCCGGGTCTATAGCCACAACTCTAACTTCAAATACTTCATCATCGCCATAGGCGTCAAGGGTTACTTTGGCTGGGTTGCCGATTTTAATTCTTGAGATATCTGCTTCCGGTATATTGGCCTCGATCTTGAATTTCTCTTTAGAGATAAGCGAGATTGAAGTGATGTTTGGCGGTGTTATCTCGCCGACTTTAAAGTCTTGCTTTGTCACAATACCCGATATGGGAGAATAGATTATTGTTTTGGTTATCTGAGCTTCTATGTTGTCTATATTGGCTTTTGCAGATTTAATCTTTGATTCTTGAATCAATATTGTTTCGAGTGTAGAGCCGGCTTTCTTAAGGAGGAGCTCATTTTCCGCTATAAGCAGATTTGATCCCGCGGATCTGAGTTTTTCTTCAGCGGATAGGAGGTTTGCCTTGGCGGTATTTACATTTGCCCTTGCTGTTGAGACGTTTGATTTATAGCTATCAATTGTTGATTGCGAGAGAGAAGAGTTCGGACTTAAGGCATTTACCGCCATAGAAACTTTATTCAGGAAAGAGTTTATTTCATCAAGATTATTTTTAGCTTCTTCAGTGTATTTGTTTATCTTGCTCTGGTCTGAGTTGTCGATAGATTTTTTCCAAGAATCTAAAGTATTTTGGACTAAAACTCTTTCGGTTTCAATATCATTTTTTAATTTGAAACTAGTAGAGAAGGAGAGTGTCGGACTTGAAGTTTGGGCATTGTGTATAAATTGGTCTACTTTGTTCTTTACTGCGTCGTCAGATTTAATATAAGCATCTTGGATCTTGTTATAGATGGCATTTTTTGCATCTTCCACTGAAGCAACAGCACTATCCCATTTTGATTCTGATATTTTTATCTCTTCCGGCCGAGCTCCTTTATTAAGTTCAACTAATCTAATCTCTTCAGTTTCAAGATTTGCTTTAGCTTGATTTAGGTTTGCGATAATATCGGCGTTTGAGAGGGAAGCGAGTATTTGTCCACTGTATACAGTATCTCCAATCTCTATATATACTCCGGAGACTTTACCACTTTT
>PFDM01000055.1:0-319 GCA_002772825.1 Parcubacteria group bacterium CG10_big_fil_rev_8_21_14_0_10_38_31
ATTTTGTGCCTGAATTTAGATTTACCATTGCTGTCGTTTTTCTTTTTATCGGTTTCGTTTTGTTTAATTTCTTTGCCTACTCTCGTTCAATTATTTCACGGAGAGAAGGGTTTGTGTTAATATTGGTCTATGTTGCTTTTCTGACGACACAATACTTGGTTTAGATCTATAATCACATTATGAATACATTACTTTTTATACTAATTTTGATAATCGGCATACTGGCAGGCGCGGTAATCGCTTGGTTTTTCTCTACTAAAAAAGGAGGTGGAAAAGACGACCGCAGTATGCTTTTGATGCAAGAACAGCTCCGAGAGAT
>PFDM01000055.1:377-2708 GCA_002772825.1 Parcubacteria group bacterium CG10_big_fil_rev_8_21_14_0_10_38_31
CGATTCACAGACAGTTTGGAGAAAGCGCTAAGATAATCCGCGATGTGACGGAACGCCTAGTGAAGCTTGATGAGACCAACAAGCAGGTGGTGAATTTCGCCGACCAGCTTAAGAGCTTGCAAGACATATTAAAGAACCCGAAACAGAGAGGTGTCCTTGGTGAGTATTACTTAGAAACACTTTTGAAAAATGTGCTACCGCCTGGTAACTACCAGATGCAGTATCCATTTAAGAATGGCGAGATAGTGGACGCCGTGGTCTTCGTGAAAGATAAGATCATCCCTATTGACTCCAAGTTCTCACTAGAGAATTATAACCGTCTAGTGGAGGCGCGTGACCCACTGGAGAAAGAGCGTCTGGAGAAAGTGTTTATGAATGATTTGAAAATGCGTATCCAAGAGACGGGGAAATATATCCGCCCCGAGGAAGGAACGATGGAATTTGCTTTTATGTTTATTCCGCATGAGGCAATCTATTATGACTTGCTGGTAAATAAGATAGGTATGGTGACAGACGATACAGAGAACCTAATTCAACGTGCGGCAAGCAAGTATAAAGTTATCATTGTGTCCCCAACATCATTTCTAGCGTATCTTCAGACAGTCCTTCAAGGACTTAAAGCTATGCAGATAGAAGAGACCGCGAAAGATATCATCAAACGCGTGGGCGAGCTTACTCAGCACCTTTCTAAGTATGACCAATATATGCTAAAGCTTGGGAATTCACTGTCTACCAGCGTGAATGCCTATAATACCGCCAGTAGGGAGCTTAAGAAGGTGGATAAAGATATTTTCCGTATCTCCGGCGATGTGGTGGGGGTGGAGAATATGACGCTTGATAAACCGGATATGGATGAATAGAGAATGATAAATAATTAAGAAAAGAATAAGAAAAGAAATTAAGAAAAGAATCTGATTTAAGTTAATTTAAAGATTAAATAAAAATTAAATAAAATGAGACGGTCGTCTCATTTTATTTAATTATAGTATTTAATTTTTATTTTTGTGATTTATGATCATAAATTGCAGACATGGGTGGGGTTATTCATACCCTTGATTAATCATCATAAATAGATTATTGTTTAAACGGATTTATGGCTAAGATAACACTTCGTAAGTGTTATAAAGATCTTTACAAACAAGAAACCATTCAATTTAAATTAGGGGGTATCTATGAAGAAGCTAATCCTATCTCTGGCTTTTATTGTTTTAATCTTTTCGTTTTTTGTATTAAGTAAAAGTTATGCGAAAGAATATGCCGTCATAGAAGACGGCAATCTGGTGATCTATAATGGAACATTTATCCCAGGTGCTGTTCCTGAGGGTGTCTCATCAGAAGTAGCCTGGAATCTTTTCAAAGGAGAGATTGAGGAATATACAATAGAAGGAAAAGATACCATAACTGCTTGGGAATTTGGTCTTCCGATAGAAACAATCATTGATAGAAAAGATAGGATTATCTCTTATAGCAAAAAACATGGATGGATAGAGAAAAGCATTGACTTAACATTGGAAGGAAGATGGGGGATTGAAGAATTTGTTTCATTGTTTATACTTTCATTTATTGGTATTTTGATGATAAGTATAGGTGATAAAAAAAATACTCCTCCCAAGAGACTTCTTTTTTTATGTTATGCATCAATTTTCCTTTCGTTTCTCTTGGCAATAACCGCAGGTTTGATGATTGGAAAATACTCACACTTTTTCGGATACTTTATTAGTCTTTTTGTTATAGGGTTTGCTAGTATAAATTTCGGAAAAAAAGTAAGCAAAAGATATGGAATGTGGGGCGGGATATTGTTTACTTTTGGTAATGGTGATATAGGTGTTAATGCTTACCTATCAAGTGACAAAGGACTGTTTCTCTATATAGTGTTCATCATCTCCATAATCGCCACTTCTTTTCTTACTGTGGAGGTAATCAACTATCTCCTGTCTAGAAATGGTGGCATTGCCGAGAGTTGAACAAAATGCACAGTACAAAAGCACCGTGATTTCTCCGGTGCTTTTATATTTATTCTTGAGCTCAGGTTGCCTGAGTTCAAGAAATAATTGCAACGTTTAGTAAAATACTAATTTCACGACATTTTCATCCTTTGGAGGATTAACTATAAATAAACGAGTGACTGAGTGGAAAAATTATGGGTTCCACGCGGAGCAAGGGAGAATTTTTCACGAATAAAACGAGTATTATTTATTTAAGACGAGAATGGATGTAAATGTTGTGAAATTGGTGATGTATACATTACTAAAAATGGAAAATAACGACGAGGCGGAGATGTTGCAATTATTTCTTGAATTCACAGACAGAGACTTGCCTTTTTCTGGTAGA
>PFDM01000055.1:2721-19278 GCA_002772825.1 Parcubacteria group bacterium CG10_big_fil_rev_8_21_14_0_10_38_31
TATATAGTATATAAGCTAATATGAAATTTGCAGTTATAAAAACAGGTGGCAAGCAGTATCTTGTAGAAGCAGGGACTGTATTGAAAGTGGAGAAATTACCAGAGCTTGAAGAGGGGACTAAAGTTGTCTTCAACGAAGTCCTTCTTATGGGTGATGACAAGGGTATCACTATCGGCACACCTTTCATAGATAAAGCTTCTATAGAAGCGACTCACGAAGGAAATGGCAGGAATAAGAAAGTAACCGTCATAAGGTATAAGTCAAAGACTCGCCAGATGAAGAAAAAGGGTCACAAACAACACTTCTCTAAAGTAAAGATAGGCGAGATCAAATAAATAATAAAAAGCAATCCGCCACGGCGGATTGCTTTTTATTACCCTCTGTTTTTAAGGGCGCTTGAAAGAGTGCTTGAATCGGAGTATTCTAGCTCCGTGCCGGTTGAGAGACCGCGACCAAGAACACTTATCTTAAGATTAAACCGAGAGGCGAGTGGTTCAAGGATCTTCTTGATATATTGGACAGTATTTTCACCTTCAATAGTGGCGCTAGTGGCTATTATAACCTCTCGCAGATTAGACCCTTCAGGAAGCTTAGCTTTCTTTTGCACGATGTTGAATAATTCTTTAGCACGTATCCTTGACGTAGGCTCTGTCTCAGCAAGAGGAATCACTCCTCCAAGTATAAAGTAAAGTCCGTTATAGATACGCGACCTTTCTATATTTTCAAAATCAACATCTTTCTCCACAACAAGAAGCAAAGAACTATCCCTTGATGAGTCAGAGCATAACCCGCATATTTCCGAGGCGCCTTCTTTAGCTTCAAAAAAACGGTAACACTCTAAGCAGCGCTTAACGCTATTCTTTAAATCTATCAAAATAGATGAAAGGTCTTTGACAAACTTCTCATCAGTGGCAGATAGAAAGTAGGCAAACCTCCGCGCTTGTTTAGGGCCTATACCCGGAAACTTGAGAAAATATTCCGTTACTTTTTCTAGAATATTCTGAGGCATTATTCTTTATATATTACCAAAATCACCTTTTTCTATTGTGGAGAAACTCACTTTTTGCTCGTTAAAGTATAGCTCCACATTTCCAGTAGGACCATTTCTGTGTTTCTCAACCATAATCTGGGCGATATTTTTCTTTTCAGTTTCTCTGTATTTATCTTCACGATAAATAAACATCACCACGTCGGCATCTTGTTCTATAGAGCCCGAATCACGCAAATCGGAAAGGCGAGGCACTCCACCACGCTGCTCCACAGACCTTGATAATTGTGAAAGTGCCAATACTGGCACATCAAGTTCGCGAGCGAGCTGTTTAAGAGAGCGTGATATTTCTGTAATCTGCTGAACCATAGACTCCGTATGTTTGCGAGGCGACATCAGCTGAAGATAATCTACGATAATAAGCCCTAAGCCGTGCTGACTCTGGATCCTTCTGGCGGAAGACCTCATCTTTATAATATTGTTTGAAGCGTCATCGTCTATGAAGATAGGTGCCTTAGCGAGCCTGTCCATAGCATCCCTTATCCTTAAAAATTCATCTTCCCCTGTTATTTTCCCTGTCCGAAGTTTCCAAGAATCCACGTGGGCTTCTGAGGCAAGCATACGGTCGGCCAACTGACCAACACTCATCTCTAGGGAGAATATACCGACAGGGACATTATGTTTTATAGCCACACCTCTGGCGATATCAAGAGCAAGGGATGTCTTACCATGAGAGGGTCTGGCAGCAAGGATAATAAGATCAGACTTCTGGAGACCGGCGAGGAGGTTATCAAGATCGCGGAAGCCAGTCGGCACACCACGTATCTCATCTTTAGATTTGTGTAATTTATCAATCCTTTCCCATGCGTCATCTAAGGCATCTTTTATAGAAACGATATCTTTATTGTTTGAAGATTGAGAAATGTCAAAAATTTTTTTCTCTGCTTGGTCAAGTAGAATATCAATATCTTCACTTTCATCATAACCAAGTCCGGATATATGGTGCGAAGCACTTATTAGGTCACGAAGAATCCTCTTACGATGCACTATCTCTGCATAATATTTAGCATTTGAGGCGGAAGGAACTGAATTGACGAGCTCTGTAAGATAACCATTGCCACCTACTTCATCTAACACCTTTTGATCTTTAAGCCTGTTGGATACGAACAAAAAATCTATAGGGTCATGCCTCTCAAAAAGGTCAAAAATAGTCTTATAGATTATCCTGTTCTTATCATGGTAGAAATCTTCTTCACCTAAAATATCAGCCACCTCATGCATAGCTTCACTATCAAGCATTATAGAGCCGATCACCGATTTCTCCGCCTCAAGACTATGAGGGGGGATACGGACAGCGCCTGACTGAGAATTAGATTCATTTATCATAGTAGGATTTTAACATAGATAAGGTGAATCCAGAAACATTGACAAAGCCCTGTTAGTATCATACTTTTTATACAGATTGGAATTTTTTAAAAATTGACTTCTAAAGCATAATACAGGGAGGTAGTGATGAAGATATATATGTCATTTTTACCAAGCGGAGATCGAAAAATAAAAGAATTTATTGATTTCTGGATAGAAGAAGCAGGGGGGAGTATCTCTTTGGAATCGCTTAAAGAAAAGATGATTAAGAAGTTTGGCTACTTCAACCCCCTATCTCATAATGAGGATGAGGTGGAAGAGATCATTAACCCGTCAAATCTCTATGAGATTATTGACGGGAGACTTCGTCCGGTGTATTTAAACTAAACCCACCCCACTTGGAAACTCGGTTTCCAAGTGGGGTGGGTTTTTATATTTTTTTAATTTTCTGACCGGAGGGAGTGTCCTCTACAGAATAACCGAGGGTATTTATCTCATCTCGGAGCTCGTCGGCTTTTTGCCAATCTTTATCTTCACGTGCCTTTTCCCTTAAGATGGAGAGAGGCAATACCTCTTCCGGCATCTTTTCTTTTTCTGTCTTTGTGATATCAATGCCCAACACTTCGTCAAAATTGTCTATTAGTCTCAAGACATGATCCGCATCTTTCTTTGATAGTCCGTTTTGGTCTATAATCTTATTTATATTTGTCACAAGATTAAATAAAACAGCAAGTGCCTCCGGAGAATTTAAATCATCGTTTATCGCGCTTTTAAATTCTTTCTTCGCTTTAGTTAACATATCTTTCAGCCCTGACGAAACTTCTCCGTCTTTTTGAATTTCGTTTAATTTTTCTACAAGCTCATGAAGACGAGCGAGCCCGGCTTTAGCTTGAGTAAGTGACTCCCAGACAAATTTCATCGGCTTGTGGTAATGAGTCTGGAGCAAGAGAAGACGAAACTCAAGAGGGGAGAAACCGTGGTCTATCACATCTTTGAGAACTATAAAACTGCCGGCAGATTTAGACATTTTAGCATCGCCAAATTTAAGAAATGCTCCGTGTAGCCAATACTTGGCAAATGGCTTACCTGTCGCTGCTTCAGATTGAGCTATCTCATTTGTATGATGCACTCTTATGTGGTCTTCCGCTCCGCAGTGGATATCAAAGCTCTCTCCAAGATACTTCATAGACATAGCTGAACACTCTATATGCCAGCCGGGAAAACCTTTTCCCCAAGGACTTTCCCAACCAAGATCTTTATTGAACTTCCAAAGAGCGAAATCTCTCAAGTGGCGTTTCTCAGGATTGATCCCTATTCTTGCAAACTTCTCCTCCATAGGTGATGAATCCTCATCTTTCAAGAGGCCGGCGAGTTTACCGTAATCTTCTAGCTTTGAGATATCAAAATAGACTCCGTCACTTGTAGTGTATACATAACCTTTTTCTTCCAGTTTCTTTATTAGGTCTATTTGTTCTTGAATATGCCTTGAGGCGGAGCAGTAAGTATTAGGTGGCATGATATTAAGTTTATTAATATCTTCTTTAAATCTATCTGCATAAAAGTCACCTACCTCCCGCATTGCTTCCAAAGTAAACGGCTTCCCTTCTCTCCTTAGCGCTTTAGTCATCTTATCTTCGCCTTCATCCGCATCAGAGACCAAGTGTCCCACATCAGTAAAATTCATAACATGATTGACATTATAACCGTCATATAGCAAGACTCGCTTAAGTAGGTCTTCAAAGAGATATGTCCTTAAGTTGCCTATATGCGCATAGTCATACACAGTCGGACCGCAAGTATAAAGTCCCACTTTTTTATCAACAAGCGGTTTAAATACTTCTTTTTTTCGCGAAAGAGTGTTATATAGTTTCAGCATTTTGAAAAGATTAGATTATAGCCAATGTTTTTTTCTAAAAAAGCCAAACATAAACAGAGTGGCGATAGCCATTATACTCATTACTGCCCAGAAATCACCCCTTATCCCCACAAGAGGTAAATAAGTAGTATTCATGCCAAAAATAGCCGCCAATAGTGAAAGTGGGAAAGTGACAAAAGCCATAATGGTAAGAAACTTCATCACTTCATTGGTTTTTGTGGAAAGAAGTGAATCGTTTGTTTCGTGGAGGTCAGTTAGCGTCTCTTTTTGTATATCAAGCTGGTTGGCTACTTTATAATATTCACCCACCATATCAGACAGATAGTAGGAAAAATCCTCTCCGAAAAAATTAGTCCCCGCAAGCTCAAAAGAAGAGAGTATCTCTCTATGCGGTCTTATGGCCTGACGAAAGTTTATAAGGTCGCGGTTGACGATGGATATCTTTCTTACCATCTCTTTCTCTTTTCCGTTAAATATCTCTCCTTCTATAAAATCAATTTTCTTCTCTATGTGGTCCAGTTGTCTGAGAGAAAACTCATAAAGTTGACGGAGTATGTAGAAAACGATAAAGCCGGCATGCTCGCCCATATTGCTTTTATCAAGAATTGAATTCACCTCAAACATTTTTGAGAATTCATGAAGTGGGTCAATGGTCTCATAGTGTGTGGTTATCAAGAAATTTTTTCCTATTATGAAGTCCACTTCTCGCCCGTCTGACCCCTGTGTTTTTTGACTATAGACAGGAAAGCGGAGGATAAGATAAATAAGATCATTGTATACATCCACCTTGGGGCGAAGAGTCGGACGCATAAGTTCGTTTGCAACAAGAAGCGGAATAGAATAATCTTTCATAATCTTCTCAATGTCGTCCTTCGTGGGAGACTCTAAGTTTATCCATGTCAATTTCTTGTGTTTGTAAGTTGTCATCATAATAATATTATTATACAACAAACGGCAAAATTATTTAAATAGTTTATGTGGAGATAAAAACACGGACCGGCTGACTCGCTAAGTGAATCTTTATTATTAGACCATAAAACTTTTCCACAGTTCTGAGTAGAATAATCCAAGAGTCGTGTGCTAATATAAATACATATGGAGAGTATCTTATATTTTATCGCGGGAATAGCTTTAGGAACTTATCTCGGTCAAAGCTGGATGACTAAAGGATTCAAAACTCTTAAGAAAAAATCTAAATTGAAAAATAAAAAGAAAGCGAACAAAACAATCACAACTACTCTCGTAACTTCTAAGCAGATTAATCAAAAGAAAGAAAACAAAAATAAGGTTCTAGAAATTTTTAAGAAAAATAAAAAAGTGACTAATAACGATATTGAGAAGACCCTCAAAGTGTCGGACTCCACCGCAGAGCGATATTTAAATGAAATGGAGAAGAAGGGTAAGGTAACACAACACGGCAAAACAGGACGAAGTGTTTTCTACACTTTAAAGTAAGGTATTCACCGTGTGAAAGTTTTATTAAACGGCTCAATCCGTCCGCCGGCCGGCGGACGGATTGAGCCGTTTAGGTTAGATGTTAATTCAGCTATAGGGTTTGACAGATTTTAGGCCTTGTGTATAATAGTTATCAACATCTAAATGATTGAGTTTCTGAAGCAAATAAGGTAGAGACAATATAATTAATAGCTTTAATTAGTGATTACTTATCATTTAACTAATTAAATAAGAAGAAATCTGCAAATATCCCCCTGAAGAATGAGGCGGAAGGGTGATTTTTGTATTTTTTTGTTATTTTATGCATAATAAGACATCATCACACCTAGGAGAGAAGAAATTTTTCTCCAGATACAAGAAGCCCTTTATTGATCTACCTAATCTCGTCGAGGTCCAGACATTTTCATACGAATGGTTTCTAAAAGAAGGGATCAAGGAGCTCTTCGACGAATTTTCACCTATTAGTGATTATTCTGAAAAGGAATTTACTATTGAGTTTATAGGATTCTCTATAGACAAGCCCAAGTTCAACGAATACGAGTCAAAGATCAAAAATTTAACTTACAGCGCATCACTTAAGGTCAACATCAGACTAACCAATAAGTTTCTAAAAGAGACTAGGGAGCAAGAGATTTTCTTTGCCGATCTTCCCCTTATGACAGGTCACGGCACCTTTATTATAAATGGTGTTGAAAGAGTAATCGTGCCACAGTTGGCCCGATCTTTTGGCGCGTATTTCACTTCCAATATCTTTCGCGGACATAAATACTTTGGAGCCAAGATTATCCCTAATAGGGGAGCTTGGATTGAGATTGAGACCGATCCTGATGGAGCCATCTATGCCAGAATAGACCGTAAGAGAAAAATACCCGTAACCTCATTATTACGGGTTCTTAGGGCTGTTGAAAATAAGAAGACAAACCAAGAGATAGGTTCTTATTTTGACAAAATTGATACAGGGAGTATCCCTTACATAAAAAACACTCTTGAGAAAGACATCATGACTAAGACAGACGAAGAGGCTTTTATGGAGGTATTTAGACGGCTCAGACCTGAAGAACCGACAACTCCTGAAAATGCCAGAGGGTTTATTGAAGATATGTTTAGTCCTTCTCGTTATGACTTATCTCAGGTTGGACGATACAAGCTTAATTACAGACTTGGTTTCCCTACAAACAATATAAAAGATGAATCCAAAGTAATCTCTTTTAATGATATGGTGGCAATCGTATCAAAAATAATTGAGATGAACAACGACCCAAAAGCCGTAAGCGATGACATCGACCACCTTGGGAATAGGAGGATAAGAGCTGTCGGAGAAATGCTTCAACAGCGACTTCGTGTTGGAATGGCGCGTCTAAAGAAGAATATGCAAGACAGAATGTCTACTTTAGATAAAGAGATCCTCATATCAAACCAGATAGTTAACCCTAGACCTTTTTCTGCCGTAATGAAAGAATTTTTCGCCACAAACCAGCTTTCTCAATTTATGGGTCAGCAAAACATCCTTTCTGAAGTAGAACATTTAAGAAGATTATCTGCATTAGGACCGGGTGGGCTTACAAGGGAGCGCGCCGGCCTTGATGTGCGTGACGTACACACATCTCACTACGGCAGGATTTGCCCCATTCAGACACCGGAAGGTCCAAATATCGGTTTAGTTGTCAATCTTTCAAGTTATGCCAAACTTAACGAATATGGCATAGTAGAAACTCCCTATCGTAAAGTGGTAAAAGGAAAGATAACCACAGAGATAGTTTATCTAAACGCACACGATGAATCTAAATACAACATTGCCAACGCTGTATTGAATTTTGACCCTAAGACAATGCAGATACTTGACGATCAAGTAGAGGCAAGGATGCGCACGAACCCTGGTTATGTTTCAAAAGAAGAAGTTGATTTCGTAGATGTGGCGCCAAACCAAGCTTTTAGTATTGCAACATCACTTATCCCTTTCCTTGAGCACGACGACGCCACCAGAGCACTCATGGGTTCAAACATGATGAGACAGGCGACACCTTGTATATCTACTCAAGCGCCACTAGTGGCAACAGGTATTGAAGAGAAAGTTGCCCGCGATTCAGGAAGGCTCGTCATCGCCCAAGAAGAAGGCGAGGTTAGCTTTGTTGATGCGAGTGAGATAAGAATCAAAGAAAAAAAATCAGGTAAAGAAAGAGTATACAAACTCACTAATTTCTTAAGGACAAATGATTTTACCGCGTTCCATCATAAGCCTATCATTAATATGGGTGACAAAATATCAGCCGGACAAATTCTCGCCGACAACTCTTCAAGTAAAGATGGTCAGCTAGCTTTAGGGCAGAATATATTGGTCGCTTTCCTTTCTTGGGGTGGAGCAAATTATGAAGATGCTATTGTTATCTCAGAGAGACTAGTGAAAGATAACGTGCTTTCCAGTATTCACCTTGAAGAATTTTCTATAAATGTAAGAGATACTAAGCTAGGACCGGAGCAAACTACTTTTGATATTCCAAATGTCGGAGAAGATAAACTTAAAGACCTTGATGAAGACGGTATAGTGCGAATTGGAGCCGAAGTAAGAGCCGGTGATATATTAGTCGGTAAGATTACTCCAAAAGGAGAGACGGAGCTTACTCCTGAGGAGCGCCTTTTGAGATCAATCTTCGGAGAAAAGGCCCGTGATGTAAAAGACACATCTCTTCGTCTTGAACATGGAAAACGCGGTCGCGTGGTCAGTGTAAGGATATTCTCCAGAGATAAAGGAGATAAACTTGAATCAGGTATTATAAAACAGATTAGGATAGAAGTTGCTCAGATAAGAAAAATTTTAGTAGGAGATAAGCTCTCCGGAAGACATGGAAACAAAGGCGTTATCTCTAAAGTCCTACCTCAAGAAGAGATGCCTTACATGGAAGACGGGACACCTGTTGATATTATCTTGAGTCCTTTAGGTATCGCAAGTCGTATGAACTTCGGGCAGATACTTGAGACCCACTTGGGCTTAGCCGCTTCAGTTGGTAATTTCCAAGCTATCACTCCACCTTTTGACGGTGTAAAAGAAGAAGAGATAAAGGCGGAATTTAAGAAATCAGGACTCCCTGAAAACGGCAAGATGAAGCTCTTTGACGGAAGGACCGGAGAAACTTTTGATGGCGATGTGACTGTCGGCTATATGTATATAATGAAACTCCACCACATGGTTGAAGATAAAATTCACATGCGTTCAGTAGGACCATATTCGCTTATTACACAGCAACCCCTCGGAGGAAAAGCGCAGGGTGGTGGGCAAAGATTTGGAGAAATGGAAGTCTGGGCACTTGAAGGATACGGAGCAGCTCATATTCTACAGGAGATGCTCACTATAAAATCAGATGACATTATTGGAAGATCTGCGGCATATGACGCCATAGTAAAAGGTGAATCATTTAAAGAGCCAAACCTTCCGGCATCATTTCATGTGTTATTAAATGAGTTGAAAGGATTAGCCCTTGACGTAGAATTAAAAAGTAAAAATAACGAGAATAAATAAATTTTATGGAAAAAAAAGTCACAGATTTTGATTCAATAATGTTAAAACTCGCTTCCCCTGAGAAGATTCTTTCATGGTCTCACGGTGAGGTGACAAAGCCCGAAACTATAAATTACAGAACGCAACGCTCTGAACGTAATGGGCTCTTTGACGAGAGAATATTTGGACCGGAAAAAGATTATGAATGCTACTGCGGTAAATATAGACGCATCCGCTATAAGGGTATCATTTGTGAAAAATGCGGAGTAGAAGTAACACGCTCTATAGTAAGAAGAGAGAGGATGGGGCACATCACGCTTGCTGTGCCTGTTTCTCATATATGGTTTGTGCGAAATATCCCCTCAAGACTTGGATTACTCTTAGACCTTTCAATAGCTGACCTTGAGAGGGTAATTTATTTTGCTGGATATGTTATCACTAAAGTAAATGAAGAAGCAAAGACTAAGCTAAGAAGCGAGTTAGAGAAAGAATATAAATCTAAAGTTAAAGAAAAAGCAAAAGGAGAAGAAAAAGATACTCTGAAAGAAGCGCTAACCGTAGCACGAGCCGAGATAGATTCGATCAAGCAAAACAAGGTGTTGAACGAGATTGAATATCATAATATAAGTCTTAAGTATGGAGAATTGCTTGAGGTGGAGACGGGTGCAGAAGGACTTTATAATATCTGCAAGAGCCTAGACCTTAAGTCGCTTCATCAAGAGATTGAGACTAAACTTGAAACAGTCTCTGCTTCAGAGAGAGTTAAAAGTCAGAAGAGATTGAAACTGGTAAGATCTTTGGAGAGGTCAGGTGTTCGTCCGGAGTGGATGTTTTTAACCGTTATCCCTATTACCCCTCCCGCCTTGCGTCCAATGGTCGCTCTTGACGGTGGAAGACACGCTACTTCTGATGTTAATGATCTATACCGAAGGGTTATCAACAGGAATAATCGTCTTAAAAAGCTTATAGAGCTAAGAGCTCCTGATGTAATCTGTCGAAATGAAAAAAGAATTCTTCAAGAAGCGGTAGACGCTCTTATAGACAATTCTGCCAGACAATCACAAAAGACCGCCATCTCGCAAGCTCAAAGACGCCCTCTTAAATCACTCGCTGATATGCTAAAGGGTAAGCAAGGAAGATTTAGACAAAATCTTTTAGGAAAACGAGTTGATTACTCAGGCCGAAGTGTTATCGTCGTTGGTCCGGAACTTAATTTGCATCAATGCGGACTACCTAAGCATATGGCCTTGGAGCTCTTCCGTCCGTTTGTAATTTCAAAATTAATTTCAAGAGAGTTGGCTTTTAACATAAGAGGGTCAAACAAACTCATAGATGAAAAGACACCGGAAGTCTGGTCTATTCTTGAAGATGTTATTAAAGACAAATATGTGCTTTTAAACAGGGCACCTACCCTTCACCGCCTTGGAATCCAAGCCTTTCAACCTATTCTGATAGAAGGAAATGCTATTCAAGTGCACCCATTGGTCTGTTCTGCTTTCAATGCTGATTTTGACGGAGACCAGATGGCCGTGCATGTTCCATTATCTGTTAAAGCTCAAAAAGAAGCCAAAGAAATAATGCTTTCAGCTAGAAATCTATTGAATCCGGGAGACGGTAAGCCAGTAGTGCAACCTAGCCAAGACATCGTATTGGGGTGCTTCTGGATGACTCAAATTGTTGATGGACTAAAAGGTGAAGATAAGATATTCGCAAGCCCGAACGATGCAATAACCGCTTTTGACTTTGGACATATTGACCTAAAAGCAAAAGTAAAACTTCTAGGCACAGACACTCCTAAATATAAAAATTTTGAAGGACAGCTATTTGAGACATCCATAGGACGCCTCTTATTTAATAGCGTTCTTCCTAACGATTTTCCTTATATAAACGAAGAAATGTCTAAGAAGAAACTTTCATCTATCACTGATCAGCTTATTCTTAAATACGGTTCTGATAACACTCCAAAAGTATTGGATAAGATAAAAAATTTCGGATACAAATATGCTACTAAGTCAGGTATAAGTTGGGGGTATGAAGATCTTGTCATCCCTGATGATAAACCAAGATTGATCAAGCAGGCAAGAGAAAAAGTGGCTCTAATTGAAGAGCAATATAAAGAAGGGTTTCTTACCGATGGTGAACGCTACCAGAAAATCATTGAATCGTGGGAGGGAGTAAGAAACGAACTTGATAAAATTGTTCCGGAAGGACTTGATAAATTAGGTCCGGTTTACATTATGGTTAATTCAAATGCCAGAGGAACATGGGCACAGATCTCCCAGATGATTGGTATGAAAGGTCAGGTGGTAAACCCAGCCGGTAGAATTATAGACTTCCCCGTGCTTTCAAGTTACAAAGAGGGACTTACTGTCCTTGAATATTTCATATCTACTCACGGTGCCAGAAAGGGTCTTGCTGATACGGCTCTAAAGACAGCTAAAGCCGGTTATCTCACAAGAAGATTGGTGGACGTGGCTCAAGATGTAGTGGTAAACGAAAATGATTGCAAGACAACACACGGAATAATTATAAAAAGAGAAGATGCTATCAAGAGAAATAAAAATCTTTCCGCTTATATTGACGGAAGAATCTTATTAAATTCACTTAAGATAACTTCAGGAAAAGAGACTCGCGAATTTAAGAAGAACCATCTAATAAACAGTGAGGAAGCAAAATTCATAGAATCAGGGGATGTGTCTGAGGTCGTCGTCCGTTCACCTATCAACTGTAAATCAACAGTGGGAATTTGTCAGCTATGTTACGGAAGAGACTTAGGAAGAAATGATTTAGTGGAAGTTGGCGCTACCGTTGGAGTAGTGGCAGCTCAAGCCATTGGTGAACCTGGAACTCAGCTTACCATGAGGACATTCCACCTTGGAGGTGTGGCTGGCCGAGGAGATATCACTCAAGGTTTACCTCGTGTAGAAGAAGTCTTTGAAATGATTAAACCTAAAAATCCGGCGATATTGTCTCACGAAGACGGCACAATAGGAAGTATAACAACGGAAGGAGAGGAAAAGACATTGACACTATTAATAAATGAAACAAAAGGTAAATCCGGAAAAAACGAAAAAACTTATAACATTCCTTTTGGAAGAGATATTATCGTAGAAGAAGGACAAGAGGTCAAATCAGGCACAGCCCTTACAGATGGGGCTATAGATATATCAGAACTCTTCTCAACAGGAGGGCAAGAAGCCGCTCAAAACTATATTCTTTCTGAGATTGATACCACTTACTCTTCTCAAGGCGCTACAATCGCAAGTAAGCATATTGAGACAATTATCAGTAAAATGTTCTCTAGATTTAAGATAAAGAAACAAGGCGACACCAGATTCAATGACGGAGAAATAATAGAAAAACGCGAACTCATTGAAGAGAACGACAAGATGCGCGCAGAAGGAAAAGAAGAAGCCGAAGCAGTGAAACAACTTATGGGTATAAAGAAGGTAGCTCTTACAAGCGCGAGCTTCTTATCATCAGCGTCATTTCAAGACACTACAAGGATATTAGTGCGCTCGGCATTAGACGGAGCAGAAGATAAACTAATCGGACTAAAAGAAAATGTGATGATAGGGCGTCTTATCCCAGCCGGAACCGGCTTCAGGAAGAAAGGAGAAAGATCGCCTAAAGAAGAATACAGAAGGCATGATGAGGATGAAGAAGAGACTGAAGAATAAGGTCTACCTAAGAGAGTCTTCATCTTAAGTACTTTGTTGAGCTAAATAAATGTATTAAGATATATTTATTTGGCCACTTATTTATACCTTTTATTATGTCATCAAATGTAGATCAGATAAAATCTCGCCTTTCAATAACCGACCTTGTCGGTTCGTATATAAAACTCTACAAAGCAGGAGCTAATTTTAAAGCGGTTTGCCCTTTTCACAATGAAAAGACACCGTCCTTCTTTGTCTCGCCAATACGTGAAAGTTGGCATTGTTTCGGTTGCAATAGGGGAGGCGATATCTTTAGTTTTATGATGGAGATAGAAGGAGTAGATTTCTCAGAAGCGCTAAAGATACTCGCTCTTCGCGCCGGCGTAGAATTAAAAAGAGACGACCCCAGAGAGAGGAATGAAAAAGATATACTGACAAAGGTTACCGAGAGTGCCGTTTCTTTCTACCAAGGTAAATTAAAAGAGGAGGATAACGCCCGCGCTTATTTAAAAGAACGAGGGTTAAACGATGATTCTATAAAAAATTTTCATATCGGCTTTGCACCGACCGGCTGGCGAAATTTATATGACTTTCTAAAGAGTAAAAACTTCTCCGATACTGACATGGAGAAAGCCGGAATGGTCATAAAGTCGCCTAAGGGCTATTACGATAGATTTCGTTCAAGGATAATGTTTCCTATTTTCGGCTCTATGGGGCAACCTGTCGGTTTCAGCGGTAGAATCTTTGGTGAGGAAAGCCATAGTGAATCAACCGGCGCTAAATACATAAACAGTCCTCAGACCCCGCTCTTTGATAAATCAAAAATTCTTTATGGTTTTGACAAAGCAAAAAATACCATAAGACAAGAAAATACTTGTGTCTTAGTAGAAGGACAGATGGACTTACTAATGAGTCAACAAACATCAATTACCAATACTGTTGCCACTTCAGGCACAGCATTAACGGAAGAACATTTAAAAATTATAAAGAGGTTAGCCGATAATCTGATTCTTTCTTTTGACACTGATGAAGCAGGACTTTCTGCGTCAGAAAGGGCAGTGGGGATGGCCCTTGCTATGGGCTTTGACGTGAAGATAGCCGATATAAAGGAAAAAGATCCGGCCGACCTTATAAAGAAGAGCCCCGAAGAGTGGGAAGAGGCGATTGCCAAAGCAAAACCCTTTATAACATTTTACTTAGACAAAATTATCTCCAAATTTAAAGACATCAAGGACGCTCGTAAGGAAGTGGAGAAGAAGATTATCCCTCTTCTTTCAAAAATAAAGAGTGAGATAGAACGATCACATTATGTATCGGAGACCGCTAAAGCGATACGACTCCCGGAGGAGCCGGTGGTCGCAGAACTTAAAAAACTTTTAAAAAATAATAAGACCGAACATTTTACAAGTCACCCCCAAATCTCCAGTCAAAACCAAGTAAAAATCCAAAAGAGCCGAAAGCAATCAATAGAAGATAGACTCCTCGGGCTTATCTTGTGGCAACGAAAGAACACTGAAAATAATTTCAAAGAAGTGCTAGAAACCGTAACTCTAAAGTGTGTTGATTTATTATCTGAAGAGGGAAAGAAAATACTTAACACGGACGAAGATGAACTTGACGAAAATATGAAAAAATCTTATAATAAGTTAACTTTTGAAGCGGAACTTTCTTATACGGATTCTGAAACTTTAGACAAAGAAGCGGAGATCCTCTTAGCAGGTCTTGAGAAAGAAAGTTTAAAGGAACGACTGGAAGAACTATCTGATAAGATACGCCAATTTGAAATTGCCGGCGACCAAGAGAACCTTTCTCTGTCATTAGAAGAATTTCAAAAATTAATAAAACTTTTATAATCTTTTATAAATAATAAAAAAATAAATGAAAAAGAAAAAATTATCGGACAAAAAAGATAAAACCTCTAAGGCAAAAAAGATAGTGAAGAAATCCTCAAAGAAGAAGGTTTCTATCCCTAAAAAAGCGGTGAAAAAAGTAAAGAAGATTGATTCCCCCAAAAAGAAAACCAAAGTCTCCGCAGAAGAAATAGCAAATAAGATTGAGAATCTTATGAAGAAAGGTTCCAATAGGGGGTTTGTCACTTATGCCGAGATACTAAAAGAGTTTCCTAATGTAGAAGACGATGTCATCTTCTTAGATGAACTGTATCAAGACCTACAAAAGGGAGGGATAGACATTCTTGAAGGGGGAGTGACTGGTCTCTTGGAAGAGCCAAAACCGGATAAGAAGTCTAAGAAATCGCCTAAGAAAATGTTTGCATCTTCCTCAGAACTTGATCCTATCCAGATGTATCTCAGAGAGATTGGAAAAATCTCACTACTTAATACCGAAGAAGAAAGGAAGCTCGCGAAGGCTTCAATGGAGGGTAATGAAGAGGCAAAGACAAAACTTGCTCAAGCTAACTTGAGGTTGGTAGTCTCCATAGCAAAAAAGTATGTCGGGCGAAGCCCGGATCTTACATTACTTGACCTTATCCAAGAGGGGAATATCGGCCTGTTTAAAGCGGTAGAAAAATTTGACTGGACTAAAGGATATAAATTCTCCACTTATGCCACTTGGTGGATAAGACAAGCAGTGACAAGAGCATTGGCGGATCAAGCGCGAACTATCCGCATACCGGTCCACATGATAGAGACTATCACTAAATTTAAGCAAAATTCCAGAAAACTTGCCCGAGAGCTCGGCAGAGAACCGCTTGATGAGGAAGTGGCGGCAGAGATGGGGCTTGATGTCAGTAAAATACACCACATAAAGAAAATCTCCCAAGGGACACTTTCTCTTGAGGCACCTGTTGGTGATGATGACGACAAGTCAACATTGAGCGAATTTGTCGCCGATGACAAAATATTGTCGCCAGAGCAACAAACTTCTCAAAGGATATTAAAAGATCAGATAGACGAGATATTAGCCGACTTATCACCTAAAGAGCAGAAGATACTCAAGATGCGTTTCGGCTTAGATGACGGGGTAAGTCACACGCTGGAGGAGGTGGGGAAAGAGTTCGGTGTCACCAGAGAACGTATTAGGCAGATTGAATCCAAGGTTATAGAGAAGATTCGTCAGCACGAGAAGATAAAACAATTAAGGAGTTATTAGGATATAAAAATCTCCGACCCGTTAATAATGATTAGTGTTTTTTATTAAAATTTAATATCATAAATTATATGAATAAAGCATCTCTAAAAATCAAAGTTATCGTAGGTAGTACTAGGCAAAGCCGATTTAGCGAAAAGCCGGCAGGGTGGGTGCTTGAAGAGCTTAAAAAGAGGGAAGGAATTGAAGCGGAACTTTTAGATTTACGGGATTTTCCTATGCCTTTTTTTGACGAAGCAGTATCTCCGGCAATGAAACAAGGACCATATCAAAATGAAGTAGTCAAAAAATGGACTGGGAAGATCGCCGAGGCGGATGGTTTTATAATAGTGACTCCGGAATATAACCACGGCTACCCAGCCGTACTTAAAAACGCGCTTGATTATGTATATGCGGAGTGGAACAGGAAAGCAGTTGGCTTTGTAAGCTATGGTAGTGTTTCAGGAGCGCGTTCAGTTGAACAACTCCGTCAAGTATCTATTGAGCTCCAGATGGCGCCCATTAGAAGCGCGATTCACCTACCTGCGGATAAATGGATGCAGGTTTTGATGGGTAAGATGCCGGCAGATGAATTATTCGCATCTTCAAAAGAACATCTTGATAGATTTTTTGA
>PFDM01000055.1:19339-19626 GCA_002772825.1 Parcubacteria group bacterium CG10_big_fil_rev_8_21_14_0_10_38_31
ATTATTTAAGAAAGTTAATATATACCCTTGCAAAATAGACAAATACAGGTAAAATAGATAAGAACCTAAAAAGGTTCTTGAACGTTCCAACATTCCACGGTGGCTCTCCGCCAGCTGGCGGAGGTAGAGCATTTAGCGTAAAATATAAAGATGTTTATAGTTTACGCTAAAGTTTTAGGGGTAGAGAATTTATTCGCAAACACATTCCGCGGTAGCTCAGAGGTAGAGCAAGCGACTGTTAATCGCTTGGTCGCAGGTTCGATCCCTGCCCGCGGAGCTCGCAAAAA
>PFDM01000055.1:19666-25485 GCA_002772825.1 Parcubacteria group bacterium CG10_big_fil_rev_8_21_14_0_10_38_31
CACATAGAGAGGAGACCGCGAGCCGTGCCCAGCAGTACTTATGAGCATAAGCGAATTAGTAACTGTGGGACAATCCCTGCCCGCGGAGCCAGTCAGTATGAAGCCCAAAATTCAGCTCGCGCGAAGCGCGAGTGAGTGTGGTGGGAGTGGCGAGCATGTATGCATTATACTGCACCCTTGCAAAAGAATGCAAGTTTTCCTATTATATATCTATGTCATCAGGTAAAAAGCTTGGGGAAAACCTAAGAAGATTGCGTTTGAAAAAGAATATGTCGCAAGGAGACCTTGCGACGGCTTTGAGTGTGGATAGAGCATATATCAGCAATATTGAAAATGGTCGTATGAATCCTACTCTTTCGACTTTGGAAAAAATTGCCAATGCGCTTGGAATTTCCAGTAGCGAACTTTTGAAATAAATATGGCAAAAATTAAGGACATTCCAAAATTTGATAGACCCAGAGAGAAACTAGAAAAATATGGTTCAGGAAAATTGTCTGATGCTGAACTTTTAGCAATTTTACTTCGAACAGGCACAAAAGATTTAAATGTTTTAAAATTAGCCCAAAAGATTTTACAAAAATTTGAAAAAGAAAAGTTTATCAATATCACAATTGATGAATTAAAGACTATCCATGGATTAGGTCCAGTAAAGGCTTGTGAAATTATTGCTTGTTTTGAGCTTGGAAAACGTATGTTGAAAGGTAAGAAATCATCAATTTTACTTTCTCCTAAAGATGTCTGGGAACGAATGGAAGATATTCGAGGAAGTAAAAAAGAGCATTTTGTAGTTTTATATTTAGATAGTAGAAACCAAGAAATACAAAGAGAAGTTATTTCTGTTGGAACTCTTAATGAAAGCCTTGTTCATCCTCGGGAAGTATTTGAGAGTGCAATCAAAAACAATGCCGCTTCAATTATTCTCGCTCACAATCACCCATCAGGAGATTTAGAACCATCTGAAGCTGATATTGAAATCACAAAAAAGTTAATTCACGCTGGAAAAATTTTAGATATTAGAATCGCTGACCATGTGATTGTTTCAAATAGTCCCGGTTGTTTTAAAAGTATCATTCAAAATATATGAATAAATATAAAACTTTGGTAAAAATTTTGGATGAAATTAGGTTTGAGTCACCAATAGAATATAAATTGTATCGTCCAGAAAATAATGATTTGGAGAAAATTAATCAAGCAAGATCAAGAGCATTCATTCATCTTTTTTTAAAAGGTAATTTTAATCTTTTAGACTTTAAAGAAAGAGAGCATTTTATTACTGACGGAACGGGTGACGGTGGTATTGATGCATATTATATAGATAAGATAAACAAAAAAGTCTACATAATACAATCCAAATTTAGAACGAATGACAGTAATTTTGAAGAAAAAGAAATTGATTTCCAAGAATTATTAAAAATGGATATTACAGAAATTTTAGAGGGGAATCAATCTGATACCCAAAATAATCCTTATTGTTCAAAGATTAAACAATTACAGAGAGAAGTAAATGAAACAGAAGGTATTGCACGTTATAAAAACGCAGTTGTTATTCTTGCAAATATTAAGAATGTAACATCTACCCAACTTAAAAAACTTACTGGCGGTTTTGATGTATCGATTTTTAACTATGAACAAGTTTATAAAAAATTATTATTTCCAATTGTTTCTGGTACATACTACAATAAGGACGAGATACATATTTCTATAAATCTTTTAGGTAAGTCATCAAATGAAAATGTAACTTACAATGTAAAAACAGAGTATGGCGAATGCGATATTACCGTCCTATTTGTACCGGCATCAGAAGTAGCGAGAATTGTTTATCAGTTTAAAAATTCGATTCTCAAATATAATCCTAGGTCTTATTTGGAGATGCAAAACAACACAATTAACCATAATATTTATAATTCTATTGTAGGAAAAACAACAAATGATTTTGCTTTGTTAAATAATGGGATTACCCTTTTGTCTAGTGAAACAAATATTAATAATAAAGTTGGCAAGAAAGATGAAGCCCAACTTATAGTTATGAACCCACAAATAATTAATGGTGGGCAAACATCTTACACGCTAAGTCGTATATATGAAGAAGTGCTGAACAATAAAAAACCTGAGGACATTTTTAAAAATAAAGAAGTTCTTCTTAAAATTATAACATTAAGTGATTTGTCGGAGGAAATAGACTCTAAACAACACAAGCTCATTGAATCAATCTCGAAATCGACCAACAATCAATCTCTGGTAAAAGAAGCTGACCGAAGATCAAATGACGAGGTACAATTGATGCTTCAAAAAGAAATTTATACTACTTATAGTTTATATTATGAAAGAAAGAAGGGAGAGTTTGCTGATGGTGTAAAAAATAATTATCTTTCCAGAAGCGAGATTATTGATAGAGTTGAATTTATAAGATTTGCACTCGCTTCTAAATTTCCGATTATGGTAAATAACCAGAATCCAAAAAATATTTCCGAAAATAAAATGTTTGAAGAAAAATTCTTTACAAGTGTTTTAGGTAATGGTTCTAACTATAAACATATAATGTATGTTTATTTTGCGTATCAAGATTTAAAAAATATTAAGCAAGACGAGGCTCAAGATAAAAAAGATAGATTTGCAACTTCAAAATACGGAAGAGCACTTAGGTATGGAGATATTGCGGTGGTAATGATTTGTAAGTATAAATTTTATGAAGATAATTTCAAAATAGAAAATATAAAAAATCATGTTTTAAATGTATTAAAAGAATGGTCAAAATTTGAACACTATGCCTTTAATTTAAAAACAAACTACGAATATTTTAATGAAGCGATGAGTGAAGTGAACTATTATGGTTATTATAAGGGTTCAACCATAATGAAAGACTTGCAGAAGTATTTTATTAAAAATGACTAAAATATATCAAACAAAAGAACAAGTTTTTGAAAAAGCAGAAACAATTTTGCATAAATCTTTGCGTGGGGTTATCTCTACAGAAGCACTTAGGATTATTGAGGCTCAAATTGGAGAATACGGGATGAAGCGCAAAGGTTTCTTGGGCGATTTGATAGAAAAATACTTTTTCGATATTAACCCTGGAAATATTAGCGAGCCAGATTTTAAAATTGCAGAAGTTGAACTTAAAACAACTCCACTAAAGAAACACAGCAATACCAAATTGGTTTCAAAAGAAAGATTAGTTTTCTCGATGATTAACTACGACACCGTTGTAAATGAAACATGGAAGATGAGTTCTTTCTTAAAGAAGAATAAGTCACTATTATTGATGTTCTACTTATGGATAGAAAATAAGAGTATTCTTGATTATGAATTTAAATTTGTTCATCTATTGAATTTACTAGAAGATATTTCTAGTGAAGATGTTTTTCAAATTCAGAAAGATTGGGAGTATATTGTTTCAAAAATAAAACGTGGAGAGGCGCATCTTCTATCTGAAGGCGACACCTATTATCTCGGCGCTTGTACAAAGGCGGCGAATAGTAGAGTTGTAAGAGACCAGCCAATGAGTCGTGCGCCCGCAAAACCTCGTGCATTTTCTTTCAAACAACAATATATAAATTATCTAATCCAAACAAAGCTACTTGGTGAAAAAATAGATACCGATTCAATTTTTAAGAAACAGAGAAGAATTGAAACTATTGAAGATGTAATTAAGGAAAAGTTTTCTGCATTTATAGGAAAAACTGACAAAGAAATACTTAATAAGCTTGACTCAAATCTCGGCACAAAAGCAAAAAGCTATAAGAGATTGATTGTTAATAGGATTCTTGATGTTAATTCAAATAATATTGAAGAACTAGAAAAAGCCAATATAACTCTTAAGGTAATAACGCTTGAACATACTGGGACACTAAGAGAATCCATGTCATTCCCTGCATTTGATTACAAAGATTTAGTAACTCAGATTTGGAATGATGACGAAGAAGAATCAATGGCTGATTTTCACCTACAACTTGAAACTAAAAAATTCTTGTTTGTTGTATTTCAAAAACAAAAAGGGAGTGCTCACATAATACTCAAAAAAACTATGTTTTGGAATTTCCCCATGAAAGATATTTCTGAAGCAGAGAGTGTTTGGCAAAAAACAATTGATTGTATTAATGAAGGTAGGTACGATAAATTACCAAAACTTAAAGATAGTCATGTAGCACATGTTCGTCCACACGGAAAAGATTCGAAGGATACAATTGCAACACCTCAAAACACGCAGGAAATGAAACGTTGTTTTTGGCTTAATGCTAAATACATACAACAAGCCATAGAAAACAAAAAAGATCAAGGTTGATCAATTCGTTACTATTTGCTATAATTGCATTATGAAGAAAATACGAGTTGTTGAGTTATTTGCAGGTGTTGGAGGATTTCGCCTCGGACTTGATGCGGCAAGCAACAAGGATTTTAATTATGAGGCTGTTTGGAGTAGTCAATGGGAGCCAGGAGCTACAACACAACATGCTTCTCAGATATATACGCGGGCTTTTGGGTCAAAAAATCATTCTTGTGAAGACATACAAGAAGTAATAGAAAAAGATTTCAAACAAATACCAACTCACGATTTGCTTGTCGGAGGATTTCCCTGCCAAGATTACTCCGTTGCAAGGACATTAAATCAGGCAAAGGGCATTTATGGAAAAAAGGGTGTTTTGTGGTGGTCAATTTTTAATATTTTAAAAAAAAGTGGAGAAAAAGCTCCAAAATTTTTGATGTTGGAAAATGTAGACCGTTTATTGAAATCTCCGACAGGACAAAGAGGGAGAGATTTTGCTATTATGCTTGCCTCACTTTCAGATTTAGGATATATCGTTGAATGGCGCATTATTAATGCAGCTGATTACGGTTTTCCTCAGAGGAGGAGGAGGATTTTAATTATGGGTTATAGAAAAGGTAGCAAGGTTTTTAATCTTATTAAAAAAGAAAAAGATATTAAGAATTGGATTTACAAAAGCGGGGTAGTCGCTCGAGCATTTCCAGTCAAAAAAGATACTAGTAGTCTCCACGAATTTAAAATTGAAGGTAGTTTGGAAAAAGTGTCTGAGGATTTTTCTTCTAATAAACCTGCGAAAAGCCCTTTTGAAATTTCTGGAATAATGATTAATCGAAAAGTTTACACTACCAAGATGGATGCTGAATATAAAGGTAAATCTACGCTACTAAAGGATATTATTGTTCATGATGAGACAAAAATTCCCGAAGAATTCTTTATAAAAGGTGAGGATAAAAAAAGGTGGGAATACTTAAAAGGTGGGAAAAAAGAAGAACGCAAATCCAAAGATGGTTTTGAATATAATTATTCAGAGGGCCCAATGGTTTTCCCTGACTCTTTAGATAAACCTTCAAGAACAATAGTTACAGGTGAAGGTGGAAGTTCTCCTTCTCGCTTTAAGCATGTAATAAGGACTAAATCAGGTAAATTACGCAGATTGATGCCTCTAGAACTAGAGAGACTTAACATGTTTCCAGACAATCATACGAAAATTATGGCTAATGAGAATTTAACACCTGATGTAAAAAGAGCTTTTATTATGGGTAATGCTTTAGTTGTAGGGGTAATTGATAAACTAGGAAAATCTTTATCTAATTTTGTTTAAATAGGGAGTGCTGAGGGGAAATGGGTCAAGTACTATTTATCATTTCGGATTGAAGTTTGAAGGTGTTAAAATAAATTTATGAAATTAACTGATAATGGAAATATTTGATTTAACATAATAATATGTTCAGAGAAAAAACTAACATTAATTAAAGGGGTCAGGTACCTTTGATTTTGAATTATTTTGAGATATGATACAACAATGCTACGAATACCTCGCGTTGATGTCGGCGGA
>PFDM01000031.1:0-602 GCA_002772825.1 Parcubacteria group bacterium CG10_big_fil_rev_8_21_14_0_10_38_31
TCTGTTGGATAGAAAAGATAAAGGAATTTTGTATAAGCTCGCTAACTCAGAAAACCTTTGGGAGAGAAGGATTGCCATTGTGGCAACTTTTAATTTTATAAAAAATGGCGAGACCAAAGACACACTGAAAATATCAAAGCTCCTTTTGGGTGACGGTCATGATCTTATCCATAAAGCCGTAGGTTGGATGCTCCGTGAGATAGGGAAGCGTTCTCTAGAGGACGAAGAGCGATTTTTAAGAAAACATTATAAAAAGATGCCTCGCACGATGCTTCGTTACGCGATAGAGAGGTTTTCGGAAGAAAAGAGAAGGATATATTTGAAAAAGTTGGATTAAAACATAAAGGACTCTTCTTGTTTTTTTTGTTTATAATTTTAAGGGTTAATTATAAAAATCTTCTAAGTTGATAATGTATATATTTTGTAACGGTCGTGTCATTTTGTATACTTGTGCATTGGATAAATTAAACGGCTCAATGCAAATATTAAACGGCTCAATCCGTCCGCCGGCTGGCGGACAGATTGAGCCGTTTAGTTGATGTGGAAAAATTTAAGAAATAAGTTATAATACCCATTATGAACATCCACCCTATATTTTTGCA
>PFDM01000031.1:652-2549 GCA_002772825.1 Parcubacteria group bacterium CG10_big_fil_rev_8_21_14_0_10_38_31
TTTGTCGCGTTTTAATTTAAAGATTGACTGGAAGCAAGTGAAGGTAGTCTTATTATCTGTCGGAGTATTATTTGCTTTCGTGACTCTTTATACCGGGGAGATGGCTGAGAAATTACTAACTAATCCTCATAAACTAGAGATAGTGGAGGTTCATGCTGGATTTGCCGAAGTTGCTACTCTCATATTTGGTATTCTCGCTGTCCTTTATCTTGTTGGGTGGGTTGATGAGATATACGGAAGTGTTAAGAGGCCTCATCTTTTGGCTGTAATATGGCAAATATTAGAGAGATTAGAAAAGATGGTAATAGACACTAAGTTGCGTTATTTGTTCGTCTTCATTGGTTTTATCTCAATCATTGTTACCGGGGCTCTAGGATCGGCGATATCTCATGGGCCTAATGCTGACCCTTTTGTCTCCATAATTTATAATTTATTTTTCTAGAATATATGAATCATTACCCATTTATAAGGACAATCTATCTTTATTTGTTTACACTGCTTGGCTTGGTGCTTCTTGTTATCGGTGGAGTGCGTTTTGTAGATATGGGACTAAAGACTTTTATCTTTACTAAAGCGGACCAGGAACAAAGGATTATGGGGAAACAGCCCTTTTACCAGCCTTATCCGACAGAGCGTCTAGAGAAATCTCAAGGTACTGCAGGAGAGACAGAATTTTCGGACCAAGAAAAAGATGCCATAAGACAATGGTTGGCGAATTATGAGGAATGGGAAAAGAGCAGGTCTCTGGTTGACCCCGTCTCCTCAGGGAGACACAGAGATGCCTCTATGAACTTGGCTTTGATTCTGGTAGGTTTGCCTCTTTATCTGTACCACTGGAGGATTATTAAGAAGGAGACTAAAAAATAAAATAAAATGGCGTTTATAGATGAGATGAAAATCCACATGGAGGCTGGGCGTGGCGGTGATGGTGTCGTGCGTTGGAGGCATGAGAAAGGGAAAGAGTTTGCCGGGCCTTCCGGTGGCAATGGTGGGCGCGGAGGTTCCGTCTATGCCGTGGCTGTTCGTGACGTGCATGTGCTCTCTCGTTACAGGGCTAAGAAGGAGTTTAAGGCCGAGCGTGGGCAAGACGGTGGAAGCGACAGTCTTTTCGGTGTAGCCGGCCGTGATTTAGAAATACTTCTTCCTGTCGGTTCTATAATCACAAATCTAAAGACAGACAAGAAAATATTTCTTCAAGAGGAAGGTGAAAAGATTCTTTTATTGAAAGGTGGAAGTGGCGGGAAGGGGAATGAAGTCTATAAGAGTTCTATAAACCGTAGTCCTAAGAATTGGACTCCGGGCAAACCGGGTGAAGAGGCGGAGTTTTTCATAGAGATTGAGCTTGTCGCGGACATTGGACTTATCGGGTTTCCAAACGCTGGCAAGACTAGTCTCTTAAACGCGCTTACATCAGCCAAGGGTAAGATAGGAGACTATCCTTTCACGACACTTGAGCCAAACATGGGAGAGTGTTTTGGTTATATCATCTCAGACATTCCGGGGCTTATTGAAGGGTCGGCGGGAGGAAAGGGCTTGGGGCATAAATTTCTTCGGCATATTAGAAGGACGAAAATGCTCGTCCACTTAATCTCGCTTGAGAATGACAATACCCTAAAAGCATATAAATCTATAAGGAAAGAGTTGGGAGAATATGACCCCACTCTCTTAGAAAAGGAAGAGATTATTATACTTACGAAAACGGATATTGTAGATGACCCCGCTTATATTGAAAAGGTCGTTAAGAGTATGAAGAAAGTGTCGCCAAAAGTCTTCACCTTGTCTCTATATGATGACGACTCGATTAAATCTTTACAAGACAATCTTATAAAATTACTCCAAAGTAAGAAGAGTAAATAATGCTCGTTATTATTGCTATATTCAACAAATAACTATACAT
>PFDM01000049.1 GCA_002772825.1 Parcubacteria group bacterium CG10_big_fil_rev_8_21_14_0_10_38_31
AACATTAGAATAAGCATTAGTATCAATGGGAAAATAATTTGAATTAAGGCATTTTTCTGTTATTATTTATTACAATGAATGAGAAATTATTAAAGCCTTATGACCCTAAAGAGACCGAGGATAGGATTTACAAACTCTGGGAAAAAGGAGGTTTTTTTGCACCCGAGGCACATCAACATCGGACTGACAATCCAAATTCAGAAAAGTCCTATACCATAGTGTTACCACCTCCTAATGTAACAGGAGCTCTTCATATGGGGCACGCGTTGAACTCTACCATTCAAGATATCTTGATCAGGAAGAAAAGAATGGAGGGCTACAAGACACTCTGGCTTCCAGGGACAGACCACGCTGGGATTGCCACTCAAAATGTAGTGGAAAAAAAGTTGAAAAAAGAAGGTATCACCAGGCACGACCTCGGCAAAGAGAAATTTCTTGAAAAAGTATGGGAATGGAAAGAAGAATACGGCGACAAAATCCTAGGACAACTTAAGAAACTCGGTGCCTCTTGTGATTGGTCTCATACTCGCTTTACAATGGATGAAGATTATCAAAAAGCTGTTGAAAAGGCTTTCTTATCTTATTATGAAAAAGGACTTATCTACCAAGGGGAGCGTGTTATCAATTGGTGCAAAAGGTGTCAGACATCGCTCTCCGACCTTGAGCTTGAATATGAAGAAGAGAAAGGTAATCTATATTATATCAACTACCCGCTAAAAGATGACACGAGTAGGTTCGTATCTGTGGCGACAACAAGACCGGAGACAATGCTTGGAGATACAGCCGTAGCGGTAAATCCAAAAGATGATAGGTATAAAGACCTGATCGGCAAAATAATAACTCTGCCGATTGCAAACAGAGAGATCCCTATCATCGCAGACATTGCAATAGATAAAGATTTCGGGACAGGTGCCGTAAAAGTAACCCCTTCTCACAGTATTATTGATTCAGAAATTGGCGAGAGACATAACTTGCCTAAGTTAAAAATAATAGACCAATATGGGAAGATGGCTAAAGAAGCCGGTGAAGAATTCGAAGGGTTATCAAGTAAGGATGCCAGAGACAAAGTAATAGAGAAACTTAAAGAGCTTAACTTATTAGAAAAATCCGAAGAACACACGCACCGTGTATCAAAATGTTATAGGTGTAACTCTGTCATAGAACCTCAGCCGAGCAATCAGTGGTTCTTAAAGATGAAGGGACTTGCTGACAAAACGAAAGAAGCGATTGAGAGCGGAAAAGTTATGTTTAATGACGAAAAGTGGAAAAAAGTGACTTTAGATTGGCTCTCCAATATCCGTGACTGGTGTATTTCTCGTCAGATCTGGTGGGGACACAAGATCCCGCTTGAAGGCACAGACGACGTGCTTGATACTTGGTTCTCATCCGCCCTTTGGCCTTTTGCCACTCTGGGTTGGCCAAACGCTTGCACCCAAAATAAAAATACTTGTACTCCGCAGAGCGGAACTGACTTAGAACAATTCTACCCCACCCAAGTCATATCTACCGCCAGAGATATTATAAATTTATGGGTAGTAAGAATGATATTCTCCGGACTTGAGTTTATGGACGATACACCACCATTTACAAATATCATTATCCACCCGACAGTGCTCGCCAAAGACGGCCGAAGAATGTCTAAGTCGCTTGGCACTGGCGTGGATCCGATAGACCTTATAGACAAATACGGCGCTGACGCGACACGCTTTGGCCTTATCTACCAGATGATGGGAAATCAGGATATGAAATTTGACGAATCTCATCTCTTGGCCGGCAAGAAATTTGCCAACAAACTTTGGAACATAGCACGTTTTGTTTTACAAAACGCTAATGAAAAAATTAAAGATCAAAATGCAAAATTACAATTCAAAATGGAAAATCTGACAAAAGAAGATAAAGAGATATTAGAAAAATTAGATGCAGTTACTAAGTCTGTAAACAAAGATATTGAAGAATATAATTTCGGGCAGGCACTTCATACCCTTTATGATTTTATCTGGCATGATTTTGCAGATGTATATATAGAATATTCCAAGTCAAAAGAGACGGAAGATGTGAAAAAAGTTTTATATTTATCACTAACCTCCATCCTAAAACTCCTTCATCCTTTCATGCCATTCATCACGGAAGAGATATGGGGCACTGTTCCAGTAAAAGACAAGAAGCCATTAATAATTGAAACATGGCCAATCTAATAACATTTAGTGTATTTATCCCTCTTGCGACAGGTATAATACCGGCGCTTATTTGGCTTTGGTTTTGGCTTAAGGAAGACAGAGAGCATCCTGAACCCAAGAGACTCATCGTCAAGACATTTCTTTTAGGGATGTTTGTTGTGGTAATAGCCCTAGGATTGGAATATACGCTACATTTACTGGTAAAAGGATCTGATACTATAAACATCAACAGCGGGATAATCTTCATAATCTCTCTCGCTTTCATAGAAGAAGTTGTAAAATATTTCGCCGCGAGACCCGCCCTTAAGTCCAAGAACTTTGACGAGCCGATAGACGCCATCATGTATCTTATAATAGCGAGTTTAGGTTTCGCTGCTATGGAAAATGTGTTTTTCCTTATCAGTATGTTTAAAGACGGTGGTTTAACAATAGGATTTCTAACGGGAAATATGCGCTTTCTGGGGGCAAATCTTCTCCACAGTATGACATCTGCAGTAGTAGGTATAAGTATTGCTCTATCATATTATCGCCGAAAAACAATTAAGCTGGCGTATCTGGGAGTGGGAGTTATCCTCGCCACTTTATTGCATGCTATTTTCAACTTATATATAATAAAGATGTCAGGGCAAAACAACTTAAATGTATTTTTAGGTTTATGGATTTTTACAATTATTATAATCATGGCTTTTGAAAAAGTTAAAAGAATAAAAATAAAACAACGTAAGTTGGAGCAAGCGGTCTAATACTTGCACACAAAAAAACGTTTAAATAAAATATGAAAAAAAACAAACAATCATTTTTTGAAAGACTTACAGGAAGCGTTTCAGTAAGGGAAGAGGACGAATTTGTGCCATTTATGGAAGAGAAAAAAATATTAGAAAAAGAGGTCTTATATCCATCTAACGATGAGGATTGGCTAGAAGACGAAGAAGATGCTCAGCTCACAATAGATCTTCTACAAGATCATGAATATATAATTATCCAATCAATGTTAGCGGGGGTTAAGTCTGACGACTTAGACGTGGAGATAAGCCAAGAGATGATAACTATCCGCGGTAAAAGGAAAAACCCGCACGGAGGGCAAAAACACGAAGACTACTACTGCCAAGAATTATACTGGGGGCCTTTCTCAAGGTCGGTGCTCTTGCCACAGGAAGTTGATACAGAAAAATCTGAAGCATCATTAAAAGACGGACTTCTAGTGATCAAACTCCCAAAAATAGATAAAGAAAAAAAACAAAAAATAAAAATAAAAAACTCCTAACCTCAGGTAGATAAAAACCGCCACATGGCGGTTTTTAATTTGTGCTGGAGGGCAGGATCGCCATGCACCACTAAAGGGTGCGTGGCGTCGTGTACTCTTTAGTAGTACACGACGAACTGCCGACCTCTGCTTTTTAGAGAGCAGTGCTCCCTGCCCGCCATCGCAAGCATGAGCTTGCTCAGGCGTTGAGGGGCGCTGGTACCACTGAATCATCTAATATTTGTGCTGGAGGGCAGGATCGAACTGCCGACCCCTGCTTTTTCAGAGCAGTGCTCTACCACTGAGCTACTCCAGCGTATGGTCTTTACCTAAATTTAATTTATTTTTTAAGAACTTCACTTAATTACACCTTTTTATGGAAGCAGATTCCTAATCTTATCTATCAGGGCAGGGGAAATATTGCTCGGATTAACCGCTCCACCCACCGTCTCTCCGGCTTTCTGAATATTCTGCATTCCGGAGATCAATCCTTCATAAGCGTCCAGAAGATCCATAAGTATAGGTTGAATATAATAGTAAATCCCTACCATGGAACCGATTATTATAATCCAATATAATACTTTAAAAATCCGCGCCCACCTATTGGCGCTGACTATTTTCCGCAAAAGGCGGTTATTATCTTCCGCGATCCTTATATTCTCACGGATTAGATTTTTTAAATCGCTTGTCGGTTCCACTTCAAACAGTATACCAAAATAAAGAAAAATGGCAAAAAAAATGCCTGCCGTTGCAAAAAGCACAACGACAGGCCAGGTCGGAAAAATCTACGGCAAGGGTGAGAGACGGACGTCTACACGTGAATATGATAAGTCCATATGCACGACGCCCTTTGATGTCTTCACGGCAGTTATAATGTTGCCGTTGAAAAGACTTTCGAGGGAGAGACGCGACTGCTCTATCCCCCCGAGGCACTCTTCCTCCGAATGGGCGATCAAATGCCCCTTCTTTAAGACCGGCAAGCACACCCTCTTGCCGTTTACTGCCGGCTGGACGATGAACGCCCCAGCCGATGTCTTTACAACACAGAGCTTGGCCCTTGAGGGACACTTATTGCAATCAGCCATCCCGATACTCTTCTTCTCCATAATAATTCCCTTTCTTTTAATAATTTTTTAAAGAACACCTCCATTGTCTCCGCACGACGACAACCTATAACTCCTCCCTTCTGATTATTTTATCCTCTGAAACAATTATACAACTATTTCTAAATAACACAAGAGGGGCTGTGGATTACTCAAGGCAGGATTATTCTATAGGGTTACAGGCCTTACATATCCCCATTTCTTCAAGCTTCTCAAGATACTGTTCTACTAGAAGCACGAACTCCGCATGACTCCAGGTGAGAGGAGCCGCCGAGAGCTGTTCCCCTGTGTAAGTATTAATCTGTTCAGACATTATACCGGAAGGCAAAGTGTGTCTAACCGCCCAATCAAACCATTTTTTTACTTCCTCCAAATCCTTCTCGTCCTTAGCTAGAGCTATTTGATACTCTACAATCCAAAGAGTGGTGATAAACCACGGGTTAGACGGCGCGTCATTCCCTACCTGATAATACCTATCCCCTTCATAACGAAAAACACCATCCACTTCCGTCTTAGAAAAAAGTCTTCTTTTTAGTGTCTCGTAGGAATCTCTTAGCATCTTATCGTCCTTATCAAGCACTCCAAACCTGAACACTCCGTAGAAACTACTCGCGTCTATCGTGGGGTCATAATAAATCTCATCTCCGTCTCTTGTGTCCATAAGTTTATAGAAGAAACGCTCCTCTTTATTATAAAGATGCTTAATGATAGCTTGTTTTATATCCAAGGCCACGAGTTCATAACTTTTAGCATCCTCCTCTTTACCTAGTAACTCCGCAAAATTGCTCGCCGCAACAAGCGCGCCATAGACAGCCGAAGCCGTGAAAGTAGATACTCCGTATTTCTCCTCCCATAAATCATAGCTCTCATGAGGAAGATGTGTCTCATGATTCCTATATTCAATCAGAAACTCGGCTGATTTTTTAATGAGCGAATTATAGATACTCTCAATAAATTCCAAATCCTTGCTTATCTTATAATGTTCCCAAAGAGAATACAGGACGAGGGCTGTCTCGTCTTCTTGTATGGCAAGCTGTTTCTTTCCGTTTCTTATCCACGGGTGCCAAGAACTGCCGATTGATTTATCAGACCTGTATTTATGAAAGAAATAGCCCTCCGTGCTTATAATATCATTACAGAAAGAAAAAAATCTTCTAGCAATATCATTATACCCTGCCTTATCAAGAGAAAGGACGGTAAAAGCGGCATCTCTTGGCCACATATAAGCGTAAGTATCACGTCCATTTTGAAGCATATCAGAATCACAAGAAGCAATGACCGCGCCTTCGTTATCAATATGCGTCCTTATGATAAGAAGAGATTTTTTAAACAAATCAGAAACATCTTTCTTTAATCCAAAGAAATTAAAATTACTTTTATTAACCCATGCCTTCCAAAAGTCCTGCGTGGTCTCTATAAGGTGCCCGGGGGTTTTCTCAAGGACGTAATCATGAAGCTCCTGCGCCTTCTTAAGAGTTGTTGACGCTGATATAAAACAAACGACCTCTTTTTCCTTATTAGCATCAACCTCAAAATTAAAAGATATCACCGAATCAACCAGACCGTGTTCAACCGGATTCTTATCCAAGACGCCGTCTTCAGCATCTTTCCATGTACCCTCTTTCCCTTCAATAGCAAACACCCCTATGCTATAATCATCAAAAGTATTATTGTCACAAAGTCCACCTATTATAAAAACTCGTCGACCTTCATAATGCACTATCACTTTCCTGTCTGGGTCATAATAACCCGTATCACCATCGGAGTTGCCATACATATTAAACTGCTGATGGAAAAATATCTTTACCTCTCTTTTTCGAGAAGATAAATTTTTAACAATCGCCTTTCTTATGAAAATATCTTTCTCATTATAAACAACATCAAGAAAATTTATCTCTATCTCCATACTCTTGTTTAAAACTCTAATATCAGAAGCGAGTGTCTCGTCCTTATATTTGATAGTATTCCCCCATTCACCGTCTGAAATCCAGCTAAAGCGACCGTCCACAAATACGCCGACCTTATGGACGAGATTCTTACCCATCTGATTCTCAAGGCCAACCCGAGGCGAATAAAAATCACTAACTTGGCCAAATTTATCAAAACCCACCAAGATATTGCCATTTCCTAATACTAATGATTTAGACATTTTTAGATTTTATAAAAATCTTTTAACCGAGCACTTACCGCCTTAAGTGTGCCAGTCCTTGTCTTGTATTTCATAAGCGCCTTCGCCAATGTCTTGTCTCCCAAGACATCTTCAATCCATCTTGAAAAATCATTCTTATCGTCATTGACATGATAAGAATACTGCTCATCAGACATGGTCTTCAAAGCTTCAACCAAGTCTGGCAAACTTCTTACGATAGGACCGCTATTCACCCAGAAACATATTTCTGGTGAAGCAACGACAAAGGTCTTTTTTCCTATCTTTTTCGTCGTTTTAAGTTTTGCTGTTGTTTTTGTTGCCATAGTAATATTATAACAAATTATAATCTATATAATCGACCATTTTTTATTTTTATCTCTAACTCTTAATTTAAGATCATTAAAAGCATTCATAAATGAAATAAAAGCATCATAAGGAGTCTCATATGGGTTAAAATACTTATGCACATCACCGTCAGAAAACCACTTAGTACACATATAATAAAAATGGTCTGAAGTCTGCATCCTGCGCCAATCCTCAATAATATCTTTATCCATAGTTTTCAAAACATCAGCTTCTATATCGTAAAGTTTATTTAAGGCGTCATATTGCATCGGATTGGAAAGCCAAGCGGACAAATCACGCTCAACATCAGCCCAAGAAACAAAGTGAGGCACATCAAGCTCAGCAACATGATTGAATTTATGCACCATCTCGCTCGGTGTGACGAAACTATTGTCCGGATGCTTTAAGATCTCGCCTGGCATAGCGCGGAGAAAATCAAAGATACCAGTATCTTCCCATTGGTGCTCGCCGAAAGTCTCATAATCCATGAAAAGATTCACGACTTCACCTGCCCCATTTACAGACGAGACCCAGCTCGCAAACTTAGGGGCATCAAGCGGATATTCACTCCAGTCACGAGAAGAAAAACGGAAAGCGATGTCGTCCGAAAGTTTATAATTCTTTAGAAAAAGTTTTATTCTTTCTGTGCCAACCGGCTTATAGACAAAGTTCGGACTCCTCCAGTCAAGCACGTGATCTGCTCCTTCCGCCAATACACCTTCATAACCCATACTCTCCAGCTCTTTTGCCAACTCGTTATTATAGATAAGTTCAGTATTTCTAAACACCCTAGGGTCTTGGTAAAAAAGACGTCTCACCTTGTCCCTGTGCATAGATACCTGTTTTCTAAACTCTTCTTTTGAACGGACGAAAGCCAGAGAATGATAATATGTTTCGCTCAATATCTCTACTCTACCTGTCATAGTAAGATCTTGAAACGACTTCAATACCTCAGGATAAAATTCCTCCATCTGCTCTAAAGCAATTCCGGAAATAGAGTAGGTTATCTTAAATTCCGGATGCTTCTCTAGGAGCTCTAACATAATTTTGTTAGTCGGCAGATAGCATTTATTGGCCACCTTCTCAAGGATCCGTCTATTGTTTAAATCGCTTTCTGAATCATCATTAAAATAATTACTATCTTTACCAATATCAAAGACACGGTATTTCTTAATACGTCTAGGTTGATGGACTTGAAAATATAAGCAAACGGCTGGCATTATTTTAATCTTTAAACTTAAGCAATTTTCTCTTTATAATTATTAAAACTATCTAAAACTTTGTTATAAACGCTGATACACTTATCTGCGCTTCTGTGCCAATTTATACCTTTAACTTCACTATGCCCGTTTTCTGCAAGACATCGGCTAAGCGGTTCATACTCTAAGACGGCGAGTATCTTATGCGCCATATCGTCTATGTCCCAAAAGTCGGCCTTAAGCGCATGAGAAAGAACTTCAGAAGACCCGGATTGTCTGGAGACTAAGACGGGAGTCTTGTTCATCAAGGCCTCAAGCGGAGTAATACCAAACGGCTCAGACACGGAAGGCAGGATGTAAATATCGGCTAATTTAAAAATCTGATTCAGCTCATCTCCTCGCAAGAAGCCGGTAAAGAGGACTTTGTCCGAGATACCAAGATAAGCGGCGTCGTTTAAAATCTGTGCTTCCATGTCTCCTGAACCGGAAATTATAAAAAGGACTTTTGGATTATGGTCTAAAACTTTCTTCGCTACTCTTATAAAATAATCCGGACCCTTCTGCAGAGTGATCCTCCCCACAAAAAGCACTATCTTCGTGCCGTCTTCCTTAATTCTCATCAGGTTCTCCGGAGGCAAAAGATTATGATTGAACTCTCTTTCATCTACTCCGTTATGGACAACATTTATCTTCTCCGGGTTAATGCCGTAATGTCGGACTATTATATCTTTAGTGAAGTTGCTTACCGCGATAACGGCGTCAGCTTCTTCCATTCCTTTCTTCTCTATATCATAGACTTCTTGATTCACACCCTTACCGCCCGTCCTATCAAACTCTGTGGCATGAACATGGACTATAAGTGGCTTACCGCTGACTTTCTTAGCGTGAATGCCAGCCGGAAAAGAGAGCCAGTCATGAGCGTGAATGACATCAAAGTCATTATGTCTTGCGATACCGGAAGCCTTCACGGCGTAACGAATCACCTCCTCCATAAGATTCCCGCCATAGATGGGAGAATATCCATTTGAAAGATGGGTGCTGTATTCGGTAGAGGTGATATATGGGTAGATTAAGGAATCAATCGCTTTAATCTTTATATTGTAATCAATATCAGCAAAGACAAGATTCAGGCGACTTTCAGAAATATCAACTCTCTTAGGTAGCACGAAAATTATTTCAAACGTGCGACTAGCCAAGGCCATTGAAAGCCCCTTACATGCGACTCCCAGGCCTCCGCTGTTGTGCGGGGGGAACTCCCATCCAAACATAAGGATTTTTGTTGCCATTTAATATATCCTCGACGACAAACGCGAGTTTACTAAATTAATTATAACCCAAAAACAAAAGTAAACAAAATAAAAAGTGAAGAAAAACCCGAGCGAGGCAACTTCTTTGGCAAATCAAATTTGGTGGACCTATGGAGAATCGAACTCCAACCTCATCCATGCCATGGATGTGTTCTACCACTGAACTATAGGCCCGTTAAAATTGTTAGACATCGGATGTCTAACAATTTCACTCAAATGCCCTCGAAAGGAATCGAACCTCCATCTCTCCCTTAGGACGGGATTGCTCTATCCATTGAGCTACGAGGGCGTATATTAAAAGTATACTAATGTTCG
>PFDM01000042.1:0-268 GCA_002772825.1 Parcubacteria group bacterium CG10_big_fil_rev_8_21_14_0_10_38_31
TGTGGGGAATGACGAGTATTTGAAGTATTTGTTCGCTTATATCCACTTAAATCCTGTCAAATTAATTGATCCGGAGTGGAAAGAAAAGGGCATTTTTGACATAGAGAAGGTAAAGGAACACTTAAATAGTTATAAATATTCAAGTTATCTTGATTATATTGGGCAAGGTAGGGAAGAATCGGCAATTTTGAACAAAAGTGCTTTTCCGGAATATTTTGCCAATTTTAAAGATTTTGATGATTTTATCAGCGAATGGCTGAATTATCAA
>PFDM01000042.1:414-564 GCA_002772825.1 Parcubacteria group bacterium CG10_big_fil_rev_8_21_14_0_10_38_31
TCTTTCTAGTTTTAATAATTTTGGTTATTGGAGTTGGTGGGTGGTATGGCTATGGGAAATATAGCGATTTCGTCACACTTAGAGAGATGAGAAAGGAGGCGGATAAGTTTAATGTGGAGCAGAGCAGGCTCAAGGCGCTTATAGAGGCGG
>PFDM01000042.1:590-2351 GCA_002772825.1 Parcubacteria group bacterium CG10_big_fil_rev_8_21_14_0_10_38_31
GGGGGGAGGAAAAGAACTCTTTATTAGAGTTACAAAAGAAAAATAATATAGACTTATTTCTAACTATCTTAAAAAAAGCCCAACCAGAAGGCGAAATTATGGGAGATAATTTTAGAATGAAATCAGAAACAGATATAGGACCATATTATTTCATGAGATTTATTAGATATTCATCTGGTCTTTGGAAAATAAATGAGATATAAACTTTTAATAATTTTAATTTTAACAGGGCTAGTAATATCTGGTCCTGTTTTTTCATACGATGATTTAACTACTCATCCTGCTTTAACAGATGAGATTGTAGATTTCTATAATCTCTTTTTTGATGAAGAGATAACAGAAGAAGAGAAAGAGTGGATTATAGATGGGGCTATGTCCGAAGACACTCCGCCAAGATGGATCAATCATTTTTATGATCCGATAAACAAAGTCGGCTGGTCCGGGGAGAAGACCGGAATCTGGCCTGCGTTTAGTATAAAATATTTTTCAAGTAAATTGCTTTCTAATAATGCACCTGTATCGTCTTTAAATTGGCTACATAATTATAATCTGCAATCTGAGTATGGCTTGTATGAAGGAGACCACACTTGGGAGCGCGCTTTATATGAATATGCAAATGGAAATGAAAAAGAAGCGTATTATACACTTGGCTTTATTCTTCACTTAATAGAAGATGCTACTGTGCCTGACCACACAAGAAATGATACACATGCCCATGAATTGGAATTTCTAACAGGTGATTATGGAAGCCCTTATGAAGAGTATAGTAAAACATATACAAGAAATACTTTAAACATTGCGAAGGATTTAAAAAATAGTGGTTTTAAGCCGGTGATTAAAAATTCTATTGATGGGTATTTAATATCTTTAGCTGAATATTCTAATAAATATTTTTTTAGTAAAGATACTATTAATAACGAGAATAACAAGGAATATGAATTTCCTAAAATAATTAAAGAAGATAATAATTTTGGGTATGGAAATGACAAAAATAATGAAGAATTTCCACTAGTGAGGAAAGAGGTTGTTAAAGAAGAAGGAGAGTTTAAAATCAAATTTTCATTAAAAGATGCGAGTGAAAAATTTATCCTCAATCAATATTTCACCCGCCTCTCACGCGAAGCGGTTATAAATGGAGCCGGGGTTATAGATTTATTTCACAGAGAAGCGGAAGCGATAAAAAGCGGTACAAAGCCAGCACCGACATTTTCTAAGAGTTACAAAATGTTATTAGGTAAAGTGGGGACATTTTTATTAAAAAATACATATAATCCAATAGGAGCCACCTTAGATGCTGTAAATATGTCAGTATTTGGCGAAGGGGTAAAGGTGTTAAACGGTATCAAAAACATATTATCCGACACTTTTGTGGCGCAAACATCATCTGTGCTGAGTTCTGTTGAGCCACAGTCCACCCTGCAAATTAAAAACCCGACAACTACAACCGCTGAAGCCGTACCGCCACCTCTAGCAACAGTCGCATCAGCGCCGGTGGCACCTGATTCTTCTGGTGACCTTTCTGATACCGACTTGGCATCTTTACAATATCAGCTGGACCAAGCCCAGGCGACAATCATCTCTCTGCAAAATCAGGCCAGTCATTATCAGACTGATAATTTAAATAATAATCAAGATAATGAAGTTGTTGCGGTAAACAATCTAGATTCAAACTCCGACCATAGTCCCGCCCCATATTTTTCTGTTGCTTATTCCGGTTTTGGCGGGGGTGGCGGTGCTCCAGTTTCTGCACCCGCTGTCACA
>PFDM01000042.1:2379-2856 GCA_002772825.1 Parcubacteria group bacterium CG10_big_fil_rev_8_21_14_0_10_38_31
AACCAAGAACCTGAAGAAGACCAAGACACACAAAATGAAAGCACTCAAAATAACAACAACGACAACAGTAATTTAAATATAGCAGAAGAAGATTTAGCCCCACCTGACGCGCCTATCATCACCTCGCCTTCAGATTTTTCTAAAGTTTTCACGACAAGCACTATCATTTTTCAAGGCACGGCTGAAATCGCGAGTATTGTTTCAACGGATTTTGACAACGCTACCACCACAGTGGATTCAACCGGTAGCTGGCAGTTAGCTCTAGTTCTACCTCAGAGTGTAAGTGCTATTAATTTCTTCGCGACAGATATATCCGGCAATGTTTCAAGTTCGACACAAATCTCATTGTCAGTCGATTCGGTCTCTCCCGACATATCCCTTTCTATTATAGAATGTGAAAATTCCCTCGCTCTTTCTGGATGCCTCACTAAAAGTTCAGAGTCCAATATCTCTTGGTCTTCAAGCGCGAGTGACTTG
>PFDM01000042.1:2932-4420 GCA_002772825.1 Parcubacteria group bacterium CG10_big_fil_rev_8_21_14_0_10_38_31
CAGAGACAATCTCAACTTTCAATTCTCCTGTGGTGATAAACGAAGTGGCGTGGGCCGGCAATCAAGATCATCCTAACGACGAATGGATAGAACTTTATAACAATACGGATTATGACATCCCGCTTGATAAGTGGATTCTTGAGGCGGAAGATGGCGCGCCATATATTCCGCTTTCTGGTTTGATTAAAGCGAAAGATTATTATCTTATAGAGCGAAGCGATGATGACACAATAAGTGATATTACCGCGGACTTAATCGCACCTTTTAGTGGCGCCGGAAATGGATCAGGCCTTTCAAACGGGGGTGAAGTCTTAATGCTCTCTTATAAAGAAAACGGACAGGCGACCACGACAGTTGATAAAACAATTTTAAGTAATAATGGCAAGTGGCTCGGCGGTTCAACTCATGAGTATCAGACAATGGAGAGGGTGGACACGCTCGTGTCCGGAGAAGATGGGTCAAATTGGGGCACGAATAACAGTCTTATAGTGAATGGTAAAAATGCCTCCGGCTATAATATCAAAGGAACACCGAAATCAAAAAATAGTCTTTCTTATCTTATCGCGAGTTATTCTGACATTTCAGAAGATATTATCCTGACGAAAGCAAAAAGTCCGTATGTCGTAGATAATCAATGGAAGGTTTTTAAAGACGGCGCGAGTCTTACTATTGAGCCGGGCGTGGTCATAAAGTTCTACAATAAAGCCGGTCTTAAATTTGAAAACGCGAGTATAATCGCAAATGGCACCCCCGAAGAGCCAATCGTCTTTACCAGTTTTTATGATGATGAACACGGTGGCGATACTAACAATAACGCCACTTCTACCGTTCCCCGGCCCGGTGTTTGGCTTGGTGTGGATATTGAGGGTGATATGTCTGGCAGGTCGGTCCTAAATAATACGATTTTCCGCTATGGCGGATTAGTTTATAAGACTTATGGGCCAAGCTCTTATTATCCTTATTCCAATTTAAGGGTTATTGATTCTTCAGTTGCTATCAATAATTCAACCTTTGAATATTCTGATTTTCGCGGGGTAGCTACGATAAATTCTGATGTTATCATAACAGATAATATCTTTAGAGAAAATAGTAACAATGTTTCCATTTTTTCCAGTAGAAGAACTGAGGCTGTCAGTATTGATGGTGGGGATATCCTGTTTAAAGATAATACGGTTGAGGGGAGCGGTAAAGGTCTTTATATTAAAAATGCTTCCGGTGTCGTTGATTCAAATATTTTTAAATCAAATGATGATGAAGCTGTCTTTGCCACAGGTATCCTCCCTCGTTTTTCTGGGAATTCAGCTTCAGGTAACAGGATAAACGGCATTGTCATATATGGTAAGATCGCTGTTGCCGGAGCCACTACGACACTGGTGGCGGACCCTCTCCCTTATGTGATGGATCGCGCTGACGTTACCGTGCCGGAGAATTCTGCTATTGTGATTGAGAAGGGCGTGGTTATGAAATCATTGAATGCCGCACTCAAAG
>PFDM01000042.1:4435-4981 GCA_002772825.1 Parcubacteria group bacterium CG10_big_fil_rev_8_21_14_0_10_38_31
GTTTCACTGTTCGTTATACCGGTGGCGGGTCTTACATGGACAGTACTTCAGGGATTACAATTGAAGAAGGTAATGTTAAGATAACAGATGCTTTATTTTCTAATAATTATCCTTTTGGACTCTTATCTAAACAATCAAGTGATTTAATTATAGAAAATAGTGTCTTTAAAGACCATAATTTAGTAATGGGGAGCAGTATCTCACGGGCAGGGCTTGCGATTTATAATTCTTCCACCACTTTAACTAACCTTCTGTTTGAGGATAATGCCATTGGTATTCTTGCCGACACGGTTTCAACTTTCACTACCAGTCTTATAAATTTTGTTGGCAACACTAACGCTGAAAACACCAGTCCGGAAAACTTATTAAACCCCTAGATTCCTAGACAAATCCAGAAGGTCCGACCTCACCCCCATAGGTCTCACCTATGTATTTATGTATTTACATAGGTGAGACCTATGTATTGTCTGGTGGGCAACGGCTAAATTAAACGGCTAAACTCAACGGCTAAACAATAACTTAGCCGTTGAGGGAGAATGTTGTATA
>PFDM01000019.1:0-1839 GCA_002772825.1 Parcubacteria group bacterium CG10_big_fil_rev_8_21_14_0_10_38_31
AATTACGAGTCAAAGGCTCTGAAAAGGAATAATCACGATAAGATGTTGGACGGTAGACAGTGGATAGCCAGCTTGAATAGAATCATCTCAAGGTCTGGCCTACCTGTTACCTTGCAAGGAGGGGAACCCCTTATTCACCCGGACTTTGTGGAGATTGTAAATGGAGTTAGGTCTGATATTGAGATCGATATTTTGACCAACCTTTATGATAAAGGATTCATTACAAAGTTTCTCGATATCGCGCCTGATAGAATAAGGCGCGATGCTCCTTATTCTTCCATAAGGGTAAGTTATCACCCGGAACAGATGAACCTAGATGAGCTTATAAAGAATGTCCTTATTTTGAAAGATAGAGGATATTCTATCGGGGTATGGTCTGTCTTTCATCCTTCACAGAAGGAAAAGATAGAAAAAGCCAAAAAGAAATTTCTCAAGGCGGGAATAGATTTCCGCTTGAAAGAGTTTCTGGGGGAGTATGAAGGAAAGATGTATGGCCATTATCGTTATAAAGGCGCTTGTGATAAAAAGTTTCGTAAGGATGTCTTATGCAAGACGACGGAGCTTATCATCGGTCCTGACGGATCAGTATATCGTTGCACTTCTGACTTGTATGAAGGAAGGGATCCCATAGGATCTATCCTTAATCCTAGTTTTCAGATAGAGGATCAATTCCGGCCTTGCGATTGGTATGGTCACTGCAATCCATGTGACATCAAGCTCAAGACGGATAGGTTCCAGCAACTTGGCCACTCTTCCGTCGAAATAAAAGGCGAAGAAGTAGAAAATCTTTCGCTTGAAGAAGTAGAAGAAGTGAAAAAAACCATCGCTGAATTTAATCGTCCTATTTGATTAAATTCGGTGATGATTTAAAAGGGGCTACATGCTATATGTAGCCCCTTTATTATTGCAGTCTGGCATAAAAAGTTTATCGCGAATGTCTTGCAAAAATGGCAGATAATGGTATGGTTTAAGTGGAAAATACTACAGATCTTTAACTTCTAAATATAACTGGAGGCTATATGAATTTCACTGTGAAGTTAGCTCTTAGAATGTTAAAGAGCCTGATCTTGATCAGAGAGACGGAGGAAAAGATTGCTCAAGAGTATGCAAAGCAGGATATGAAGTGTCCTGTACATCTTTCTATAGGGCAAGAAGTGGCGTCAGTTGGCGCTTGTCTTAATCTTCGCCATAAAGATCATGTTTATGCGGGTCACAGAGGTCATGGGCCTTATATCGCCAAAGGAGGCGATTTGAGAAAAATGATTTCGGAAATTTATGGCAAGGAAACCGGCTGTTCGGGAGGAAGAGGCGGTTCAATGCATATCATAGACAGAAAAGTCGGCTTTATGGGAACTTCTGCAATTGTGGGAGGCATAATCCCCATAGCGGTTGGAGATGCTTTTGCTGCTAAGATTAAGAGAAGCAATAGAATAGTCGTTGTTTTTTTCGGTGACGGGGCGGTTGAAGAAGGTGTATTTTATGAATGTATGAAATTCGCCTCTCTTCATAAATTACGAATAGTCTTTGTCTGCGAAAACAATAGTCTTGCCGTTGATACTCCTCTGCATGTTCGCCAACCGAATAATGATATCTATAAAAGAGGGGAAGCTCTTGGCGTGAAAGGGTATAAAGCGGACGGAAATGATGCCGTCTTAACTTTTACAACTTTTCAAGAAGCCTTAACTCATGTTTTAAAGGACTATGGTCCGGTTTTGCTTGAGTTTACTGTTGAAAGATGGGCAGATCATGTCGGTCCTAGATGGAAATCAACTTTAAATTGCCCGATTGAGAGTCTTAAAAAACGGCTCTTGGAAGGAGGGGTAGTTTCAGGGGGGCAGA
>PFDM01000019.1:1854-2860 GCA_002772825.1 Parcubacteria group bacterium CG10_big_fil_rev_8_21_14_0_10_38_31
CCATTTTCCTAAAACCTCTCTTAAGACAAGAAAAAGACTTTCTTCAGTAGAGCATAAGTCCGGAGGGTTACAGCAAGAGACAAGTTATGCTGAGGCCTTAAATAAAGGTTTAGACCAGATGATGGCAAAAGATGACACCGTGGTGGTCATAGGACTTGGCACGGACTACCCTAATGCTATTTTCGGGAGCTTGTCCGGACTAGCTGAGAAATATGGAAAAAGAAGAGTTTTTGACACCCCTCTTTCTGAAGAAGCATTAACTGGAATTTGTCTAGGTCTTTCTTTAGAAGGATTAAAACCGGTTCTGGTGCATGCAAGGGTTGAGTTCTCTCTTCTTTCTATGAATCAGATAATAAATCATCTGGCTCAATGGGAATTTACTTACGGCAGACAAACTCCCGTAGTGATTCGTATGATAATAGGCAAAGGGTGGGGACAAGGGCCTCAGCATTCTCAGAGCTTGCAGTCCTTATTCGCTCATATCCCTGGGCTTAAAGTTGTAATGCCTGCGACCGCATATGATGCCAAAGGCCTACTCGTCTCTGCTCTTTGTGGGAAAGGGCCTGTTATTTTTATAGAACACCGCAGGCTTTATGACAAAAGAGAAGAGATACCAACGGGACTTTATAAAGTCCCTATTGGCAAAGCAAGAGTAGTAAAAGAAGGAAAAGATATCACGATTGTTGCCGTATCGTATATGCTACATGAAGTAATTGGTGCGATGGAAATCCTGTCAAAAGAAGGGATTGATGTAGAGGTTATAGACCTCCGTTCTATCGCCCCGATTGACATAGAGACAATAGTCAAATCTGTGTCTAAGACAGGGCGATTGGTTGTTTGTGATACGGGATGGAAAATGTGCGGTGTTTCAGCCGAGGTGTCGGCAATTGTGGCGGAACATTGTTCTTTAAAGTCACCAGTCAAAAGGATAACTCTTCCTGAATATCAAACACCTACCAGTTGGGTGCTTGAGGATACCTATTATCCTAGTGCAAGTGATATTGTG
>PFDM01000046.1 GCA_002772825.1 Parcubacteria group bacterium CG10_big_fil_rev_8_21_14_0_10_38_31
TATATTCAGCCACTCGTTTATTTATAATCAAACTTCAAAAGGATAAAAAATAAGGCGTCATTACCTCTATTCTCATCTTAGGTAAATGTAATAACACTTTATTTACCAAGTGTCGCAATTGATTGTTGGATGTACCTTGGTATAAATTGTTTTTAGCATCTATTCGTGTTATAAAACCGGATATGGAAAAGAATGTTTTTTATGATTATGCAATCTGCCATTATGATGAAATAGGCATCAAGGGCAGGAATAGGAGAGTTTTTGAAGATAAACTAATAGAGAATATTAAGAAAGGATTAATGGCAGGAGCGCCGGGGAGTTTTGAGTATGTTAAGAGGATATCAGGCAGGGTGATAGTTAAGCTTTCCGAAAAAGGAAAAAATGATATTAAGAATATAGAAAAAGTTTTAAGCCGGACTTTTGGTATCGCTTATTTTACTTTTGCATTCTCTTGTCTTCAAGATATTGATTCTATTAAGGCGAATGTTTTGGCAAGTATGAGCATGAAAAAGTTTAAGACTTTTAGGATAACTTCTCAAAGATCTAAAAAAGATTTTCCCATGACTTCTCAAGATATAAATGTTGAGGTGGGGGCATATATCATAGACAATATTAAAGATATAAAAGTGAAGCTAGAAAAACCGACGGTTAATTGCTTTATTGAGATAGTGGATAATTTTTCTTTTATCTATTTTGATAAAATAAATGGTCATGGCGGTTTGCCTGTAGGTGTGTCTGGAAGGGCACTTCTTCTCGTTTCTGGGGGCATAGATTCTCCCGTCGCCGCTTATTATCTGATGAAAAGAGGGCTTGAAGTCTCTTATATTCATTTTCATTCTCTTCCCTACACTTCTCAGAGTTCATTGGATAAAGTAGAGAGTCTTGTTGGTATCTTAAATAATTTTCAGCATAAGTCTAAAATTTATTTTGTTCCATTCTCTGATATCCAGAAAGAGATTATGCTTAATGCACCTGATAAGTTTAGGATAATATTCTATCGGCGTTTTATGTTTAAGATTGCCGAAGAGGTTTCAAAGAAGGAAAAAATTATTGTTTTAGGCACTGGAGAATCTTTGGGACAAGTCGCTTCTCAGACGATAGAGAATATTATCGCCACAGCAGATGCCGTATCTATGCTTATATTACGACCACTGATCGGGTTTGATAAAAAAGAGATTATAAAAGTAGCTGAACGAATAGGCACTTACGATATCTCTATCATCCCTCATGAAGATTGTTGCTCCCTCTTTCTTCCTAAGAACCCCGAGACAAAGGCAAATCTGGACGAAATAAAGAAAGTGGAAAAAGTGTTTAATATAAAAAAGATTGTCCTAGACGCATTAAAAAATATTGAAATAAAGAAAAGTCTGACTTAGTGGGAGAAAGCACCCATAAGAAAGATATTAAGAATTTTTAGTTTCATAATTATTATTTATCGTTTATAATACTAGATATGATATTTGCTGATGATTATGGTCGCTTGACTCCAAACGAAGGGTTGGAGCGTCTTAAAGTTCATTATGGAGATTTAAATATTTATTGTTCCGGATTTCCTAGCGCTATGAAAAATTCAGTGCGAGACAGTATTCTCTCGGCTATCTTAATGTTGGATAAGGACATGCTCAAGGACCAGCTTTCTTTGTGTGCCGAAAAGCAGGGCACAAAAAGAGATCCGCGTTCGGGAGAGGAGCCCGGAAAGATATTTAATGAATTCCCATCCTCCAACTTAAGAGGACTTTCAAATGAATATAACGCCTGCGATACGACAGCGCTTTTTCTGATAGGTCACGAAGTGTATCAGAAGTTATCTGATGATATTTTTTTTGCCGATAAATATAAGGACAATATCGTCAAGGCCGTTGGATTTATAAAGGACCATTTAAGAGGATATTCATTTATTGAAGACCCGTCTTTCTGCGGGGGGAGTCACTTTGCCCTTAAGGTCACTTCGGGGAAGAACTCAGGTGTGCCAGAGAGAAAGAGCGGTGAGCCCGTCTACCCTATCTCGTATTCATTGTCTCATATACAGAATATGCGTGCTTTAAAAAGTGCTGAATTTTTATTAAAGGATAATTCATTTGGGCCGACGATAGAGTCTATGAAAGATTATCTTATTAATTATCTTTTTAGCAGGAATACCGGTCAGTTGTGTCTGGCTATTGATGGTAATGGCCCGGTAAAAAGTATAAGTTCAGATATTCTTAACTCATTATTTTTCCTTGATGAAAAGGACATCACTCCGGATCATATTGAGAGTATTATCAATTCATCTTTTGTGCTTGAGACTGAGATTGGCTACCGCTCATTTTCTAAGGAGTGCGCTAATCATTCAAATTCTTTATCTTATCTAAACTCAGTCCTCCCTATGGAGCAAGCTTTGATAAACATTGGCGCTAATAAGCACAGAAGGTGGGCAGAAAAGGCCGGTCTTAATAGTTTGGTTAAGGGGTTGAAAAAGATTGAGAAGGTTAGCTCCTCTATAAATGAAAAACTTATAAGTATCCCGGAAGAATTTGTATTGGATGACGGTAATATAAAGAAGAGAGGTTGCGACCCATATCTTCCGACGATTGCCACTAAAAAATATTTTGATTCTAAATTGGTAAATAAATTAGTTGATATTTTATCTCAATAGAAGATTGTCTTATCGTGTCAATCTAGACGATAGATTGTGATTTCTTGACTTTCTACCTAATAGATATAAAATTATCCTTAAATAAGTCGAGGTGTCTTAGGGGGTTCTGCTTTAGAGATAGATTTAAAGCAGGATCAAGTAAGTAGGGCGACTTAAGATTAAAAGGTCGTTTTATTTAAATTAAGAATAGAAAAATAGTATGGCATTTGATAATTCTCCTAAGAAAATGTTTCAAGGAAACTGGAAATGCGGTAAATGTGGAAAAGAAATTAATGAGCTTCCGTTTAATCCTGATCCTTCAAGGTTAGACCAGCTTACTTGCAGAGATTGCCACAGCTCAGGAGGGAGGAAAGATTTCTCTCCGAAAAAGATGGTTGAAGGCAACTGGACTTGCAGTGGTTGCGGAGGTAACATTAAGTCTCTTCCTTTTGAACCTAGAGAAGGCACTCCTGTATCTTGCAGAGATTGTTGGTCTAAGAACAGAGGTTAAGCTTAATTTTATGTAAAAACACCCGAGTCTAAAAAGCTCGGGTGTTTTTTACTTTTGCTGAATGCGTGTGTGACGCAGGAAATTGAAGGATTGATTATTCAGTCGTTTCTTTTTCCATTACCCCATCTATAGACAAATGAACATTTTCTACGGTTAAGAATTGTTTTAATGTCTCCTCTATCTCCTTGCGAGCCGAATCCGTCTTGCACGGATTATTGTCTTCATCAGTTAGCACATTAACATCTACTGTCGCTATCTTATCCGCTATGGTTAATTTTTGGATTTCTATATTCGGAGAAATAGCAGTCTCAAAACCCAGTTCTTTTTCTTCGTTGCTTGGACCCTTGAAAAGCTCTAGGAGAGATACTCTTGCCGGAGCGATTGTCTCAACAACAGAACGATTTACCGGAAAAACCTCCTGACAGGCATCTTTGTTTTCTTTTGCCATAGTGGCATTGGGAAAGTATATCTTAAGCGTCATCATTTTCTTAGGTGCACTTGATATTAGACTGGCTGTTAGGTTTGAATCCACAACCTCTTCAGATGGGAGATTATCATCTATGACCTCAAGCGCCATATCTTTATCCCTTGACTTGACGAAGTATAAACCCCCGGCTATGAGCACAACAACTGCGATATAGATGTAGTTTTTGTTTATCTTATCCATAATTACATTTGAAATTTAATTTATAATACTTATACTATAATAGATGTGGTTATAAATTAAAAGCTTAAGTGTTGATTTATTATGGATAATATAAAAGTGGTATTAATAGCAATAGTTATCATTATTTTAGGTATTTTGGCTTGGGTGTATTACCCCACGAAGACACCGGATGATAATATAAATATAGAAATAGAAAAAATGGATAATCCAACAGTAGTATTGAAGACAAATAAGGGAGATATAGAGATAGAGCTTTTTATAGACAAGATGCCGATAACCGCCGGTAATTTTCTAAAGCTCGCTAAAGAAGGTTTTTACAATGAGACAAAATTCCACAGAGTCATAGATAACTTTATGGTCCAAGGTGGCGACCCAAATTCTAAAGGAGAAGACACTTCCGCATATGGGACAGGCGGTCCCGGTTATGCGATAGCTGATGAGTTTGTAGAAGGTCTTTCAAATGCTCGGGGGACAATCTCAATGGCAAATAGCGGGCCAAATTCAGGAGGGAGTCAATTCTTTATCAATCTTGTAGATAATACTTTCTTGGATTTTGATAAAGAGCCATTGCAGAGTAAGCACCCTGTTTTCGGCAAAGTTGTAGCCGGCATGGAAGCAGTTGACGCTATCGCTAAAGTGGAGACAGGCGAAAGAGATATTCCGATTGAATCGGTCATCATAAGGGAAATTATCGTAAAGGAATAATAAAGGCATTACTGGTTTTTTAGGTAAAATAAAAGGCACCCGATGTTTTGGATGCCTTTTTGAATAATTTGGCGGTCTAATACCCCGCCTTGCGTGCTCTTGTCGGGAAGTCTTCTTCTTGTTCTACTATACCTCCTCTCTGTTTGCGCTTTTTTGTAAAGAACTTTAATAATAGCCTGATCATCCTTACTCCTCCCTTTGGTGCTTTGGTAGTTGATAATTTTCCTTAAATAGAATAGCTAATTTTTCTTAACAGGTCAAATTTATTAATCTTTGGGATTAGTATATAATTTAATAATGGAAATTGTAAAAGCATCCGGAGAAAAAGAGCCTTTTAGCGAGGGTAAATTTTGTCTTTCTCTAAAGAAGGCTGGCGCGCCGGATAATATAGTGAAAGAAGTTTGCTCTAAGGTTGGTCAAGAGGTCAGGCCGGGTATGACTACCACTCAGATATTCAGGAAAGCTTCTAGATACTTGATGAAAGACGACTTCACTGTCGCTACAAATTATAGTCTTAAGAGGGGGATTGCCGAGCTTGGTCCTGCTGGGTTTAATTTTGAAAAATTTTTAGGTGTGGTCATAACTTCTATGGGGTATAAAGTGAAGTTAAACCAAATGATGAAGGGGCGTTGTGTGACTCACGAAGTTGATCTTGTAGCTGAAAAAGACAATGACCACTTTCTTATTGAAGCTAAATACCATAATAGCTCTGGCATAAAGACGCATATAGACGTGGCAATGTATGCGGACGCGCGTCTTCAAGATATCGCTTTTATAGAACAACAGAGAGAATCTTCACACAATAATCATAAAATGTGGCTTATCACAAACACTGAATTTACAAAGACGGCTCTTAAGTATGGACGCTGTCGCAATCTTAAGTTAACGAGCTGGAGGGGTCCGGCTAAAGAAGGACTTAAGGATATAATTATAAAAAACAAACTTTATCCTATCACCGTATTGCCTTCAGTTAATAAATTTGCCCTAGAAGAATTTATTAAACACGACATGATGTTGGCTCGCGACCTTGCCCCCTACTCTGCCGATGATCTCGTCAGGATATTTAATTTTGATAAGCAAAGAGCAGGAATGATAATAAAAGAGGTTCAAGTACTAATCTATTAGAAGAAAATAATTTTTCTTGAGAGCGATCTTTCCTACCGAACACTCGGTGTTCGGTAAGCAATTGGAAATTAAAAAGCCACACACGAACGATTGTTCATGTGTGGCTATTGTAAAACTTTGAGATTTTTCAATCTCTTCCCCATTTTTTCTAGTGCCCGTACTTCTATCTGACGAACCCTCTCTCTTGTCACTCCGAGGATCTTTCCTACCTCTTCCAGGGAATTCTCCCCGTGGTCTTCAGAGAGTCCAAAGCGAAGATTGATGACTTTTGTCTCTTTGTCATTAAGAGTAGCATCAATCACTCCTCTGATTAGATTTTTTGTATTTTCTTTCTCATACAATTCCGCCGGTCCTCCGACGGTCTCGTCTTTAATGAAGTCTATCAACAGTGAATCTGCCCCGGGGATAGACGCATAAAGACTGTTGAAGTGTCTATTATTAAGAACATCCAGAGAAGCTGTCTTTTTAGCTCTGCTTCCTGACTTACTACTGAATTTTATCTCTTTAGATATTTCTTTTTGCGTTGGCTTGCGACCCAACTTCAAGGACAGTTTCTTATGTGTCTTCTTGAAGTTGCTAAGGTCTAAACTAAGATAGATAGGTATTCTTATATCATCCCCGTTGGTTCTTATCGCCCTATCTAAGGATTGCTTTATCCAGTGAGTGGCATAAGTGGATAACCGACAATCTCTCTCCAAGTCAAACCCTTCAACAGCCCGTATAAGCCCAATACTCCCCTCTTGAATTAAGTCAAGGAATTTCAAATGAGGGGATCTGCCTCTGAACGCTTTGGCTATATGGACAACCAATCTAAGATTTGAATTCACCATCTTCTCAAAAGCGTTTCTCCCCTCTTTGAGGGTTGTCTCTAGTTTATTATCCTTGATGAATGCCTTGACGGAATCTTCATCTAAACCTTCTTCTCTTTTTCTCTCAATTTTTTCTCTAACGGCCTTTCCGGCCATTATTTTCTCCGCAAGCCCTCTCTCCTCTTGAGGTTTCAATAGAGGATATTCCTTTACTTCGTCAAGATAAATCCTGACGAAGTCATTAGATTTTAAAAGCACAGAAGCCCCCTTTTTTAAGGTTATTTGCTGTTTGTAAAGAACCTATTCTGCGTTACATAATGCCTTATTTAATATATTTTTTCAATAGACACAATCAAGGACTATGTAACAATTCCGAACCTGTTGATATAAGAACTCTTTTCCGCAAAGGTTAAACCTTTGCGGAAATACCGAGTGTCCATTAATTGGTGAATATAAGGATGTGGTGATGTTTATTTCCTGTTAGATTTGTTCCTTTCCGTTTCTTTAAGATTTTTCTTTCTTAGACGGACGCTTTGAGGTGTAATCTCAAGATATTCGTCTTTGGCCATGATTTCAAGGCCATTTTCTATCGTAAGAAGTTGAGGTGGCACTAACTTTACCGCGTCATCAGATCCTGAGGCGCGCATATTAGTGAGCTGTTTACCTTTAGTAGGGTTAACTGTCATCTGCTCGCCTTTTGATGTGTTTCCTATCACCATCCCTTCGTATACTTCTGTATTTTCTTTGATATATAAGACACCACGAGTTTGGAGGTTATCCAGAGAGTAGGCCAATGTCTTACCAGAAACTTGTGATATCATGGAACCGGCATCATGTCTTTCTATCTCGCCGACGTGTGGCTTGTAACCGATGTTGCGAGTAGCCATGATTCCCTCTCCTTTTGTATCTATTATGAATTTGTTACGATAACCAAAAAGTCCCCGGCTGGGCCCCTCAAATAAAAGAAGCGCTCGGTTTTCATGAATCTCCATATTCTTAAGAATAGACCCTCTCTTGCTTAATTTCTCTATGATTGAACCTTGGCAGTCGCTTGGAACATCTATGACTATCTCTTCAAAAGGTTCGTGCAGTTTACCGTCTATTTCTTTCGTGATGACTTGAGGTTGAGATACTTGGACTTCATATCCTTCGCGACGCATATTCTCAAGTAGGATAGCGACATGGAGCTCTCCTCTACCGTAGACGGTGAATTGATCGCCACTTGCTGAATCAAAATTCACTTTAAGTCCTACATTTACCTCCAGTTCTTTTTCAAGTCTTTCTCGTATCTGTCGGCTTGTCACGAATTTACCCTCTCTTCCAGCGAATGGAGAATTATTGACGAGAAATGTAAGCTCTATAGTTGGTTCATCAACAGCTATTATATCAAGTACAGGCGTCTCTGGGGAGCCAGCTATAGTGTCGCCTATGTAGACGTCTGGTATCCCCGCAATCATTCCGATATCGCCAGCTTCTAATGTGTCTATCTCGACCCTTGTCACACCTTTAAAGGCAAATAGTTTAGTTACTTTATATTTATTTATGGAGCCGTCTTTTTGTATGTAGACAGTGTCGCCTACATTAATCTTTCCACTATAGACTCTCACGACAGCAACTCTACCTAGAAAATTATCATAGGCAAGATTGAAAGGTTGAGCCAGAAATGGAGCGTCGATATCTACTTTCGCCGCCGGGACTTTCTCTAATATCATATCTAGGAGAGGTGTTAAGTCTTTGGATTCGTCTGTTAGTTCTTTCTTAGCTATCCCTTCTCGGCCTATGGCGTAGATAACAGGAAAGTCTAGTTGCTCGTTTGTTGCTCCAAGTTCGGCGAAGAGTTCAAACACTTGATCATGAGCGTGAGCCGGATTTGCCGCCGGTTTATCAATCTTATTTATAACAAGTATAGGCTTGAGTCCTAACGCAAGAGACTTTTTAAGCACGAACCGTGTCTGAGGCATCGGTCCTTCTTGAGCGTCAACGATAAGAAGAACTGAGTCAATAGAGCGAAGCACGCGCTCCACTTCTGAACCGAAGTCGGCGTGCCCCGGAGTATCTACGATGTTTATCTTAGTCCCCTTATAAGTTACGGCAGCATTTTTAGAATATATGGTAATACCACGCTCTTTCTCAAGCGTGTTGCTGTCCATACTTATACCAGTATCTACGGCGCCCGTCTGACTTAATATGGCGTCTGTAAGTGTCGTCTTGCCATGGTCTACGTGGGCTATAATTGCTATATTTCTTATTTCCATTTTTTAAATTATTAGTTGATATAAAATCCGAATACCTTTCTTGAATAATCAAGTTTTAGTTAGAAAAACATAGTAACACCAATTTACTAAAAAGTATATTAGCTTATTAAAAACACCCCGCAAGTAGCGGGATGTTTTTAATAAGAGCGCTATTACGCCTTGTTGACATTAACAGCATTGACTCCCTTAGGACCCTCTGCTGTGTCAAATGTTACTTTGTCGCCTTCACGAAGTTCGTCGAAGCTGGCATTTTTAAGCTCATTAGCGTGGAAGAAAATATCTTTTTCTTCTCCCTCTTGAGCTATAAAGCCAAATCCACGATCTGTGAGACGAGCTATAGTTCCTTGATTCATCTGTAAGAAAAACTAGTGCGAATAATGTTCAAACCTAAAATACTGTATGATAAAAACCCG
>PFDM01000030.1 GCA_002772825.1 Parcubacteria group bacterium CG10_big_fil_rev_8_21_14_0_10_38_31
TGTATTTACATAGGTGAGACCTATGGGATCTATTGAAAGTTGATGAGAGGGATATGTTGTGAAATTGGTGATATAAAAATGGCGGAATGACGACGAGACGGAGATGTTGCAATTACTTATTGAATGTACCATATAACTAGTTGCAATATATGGATATATTTGCTAATATAGCGCCTATGGAAGAATCAGAAGAAATCAAAGATATAATTGAAGAAAATACAGAGAATATAGAGGCCAACCCTAAATTGTATGAGGTAGGGTATCTTTTGACACCGTTAATCCCAGCAGATAAGCTTGCCGATGAAGTGAATTCAATCAGGACTGATATAGAGAAAGAGCACGGCTTGATTATCGGAGAGGAGTCACCTAAGAGCAGAACGCTTGCTTATGAGATTAAAAAGTTTAATACGGCTTATTTTGGTTGGATTAGATTTATGGTAAGACCAGATACCTTAGAAAGTCTTAAGAAAAGTCTTGACTCAAATGCCAATCTTCTACGATTCTTAATAATGAATGCAGAGAAGGAGGTAGTTTCTCAGAAGCCATTAAGGGCGATAAGACCAAAAAAGAGCTCAGATTTACAAGCGCCTGATTCACCTAAAGAAGAGATAAAAGAAGAAGAGATTGATAAAAAATTAGAAGAGATTGCCGGACTATAATATTATTTAAAATTAATATAAATTAATATCAATGAATTTAAATAAAGTATTGCTTATAGGTAATTTGACAAGAGATCCTGAGTTAAGGAGTCTTCCTTCGGGTGCTCAAGTGGCTTCGTTTTCAGTTGCTACTAACAGAGTCTGGAAGGATCAGAGTGGCCAGAAAAAAGATGATACTCAATTTCATAACATAGTGGTCTTTGGTAAACAGGCTGAAATTGTGGCTCAATATCTTAAGAAGGGGAGCTCGGCTCTGATTGAGGGAAGGATTCAAAATAGAAGTTGGGATGGACCTGATGGCAATAAGCGTTACAGGACAGAAATTGTAGCTGAAAGAGTTCAGTTTGGTCCAAGAAGAAATGATGGACAGGCTTCTTCAGCTTCACAAGGACAAGGAGCAGAAGGCCATGAAGAGGGAAGTAAAAATGAAGGCGTTGATACCATAGAGTATCCTGAAGACGATATTAATCCTGATGAGATACCTTTTTAGTTAGCCAATAATAGCCAATAGCCAATAGCCAATAGCCAATAGGTTCTAATTATATTATCCTAATGGCTAGTGACTAAAAACTAGTGGCTAATAATATGAAACAATGTTACTTTTGTACAAATAATATAAAAACAGTTGATTATAAAGACGTAGAATCTTTAAAGAAATTTATTGATCCTTTAGCGCGCATATTATCAAGGAGAAAGAGTGGAACTTGTGCTAAGCACCAGAGAAAGATCACTATGTCTATAAAGCGCGCTCGTTTCTTGGCGCTCTTGCCATTTATTGGCAGGTAAAATAAACGGCTCAACAGGTAAGATAAACGGCTCAACGCAGAATCTAAACGGCTCAATCCGTCCGCCAGCTGGCAGATAGATTGAGCCGTTTATTTAATATTAAATTTCTTACTTACTCACTCTGTCTGTGTATTCGCCGGTCTCGGTGTTTACGGTTATAATGTCTCCCGCGTTTATAAAGAGGGGTGCGTTTACATTGGCGCCTGTTTCAAGGGTTACTTGTTTGTTGCCACCTTGGGCAGTGTTGCCTTTAATTGTAGGTGGAGCTTCTGTAACCCTAAGTTCAACTTTTATCGGGAGTTTTATTCCTATAATACGATCATCAAATATCATCGCGCTTACAATACTATTTTCTTTAAGGAACTTGAGGGCCGGACCAATAATTTCTTCTGCTAAAGAGAAGCGTTCTCCGGGTTTATTTTCATAGCAGAACCAAATCTCATTATTTTTAGGGTTTGAATATAAGTATTTTACTTGTTTAGTCTCTATTTCTGCTTCTACTGCTTTATCACTCTGATGAAAAGCGTGTTCTACAACCCTACCGGATATCATATTTTTTAGTTTTGTCTGATTTACCGGTTTTCTTTGCTGTTTGCGGAAAACATGAGAATCTAGTACCTCATAAGGCTCACCTTCAAAGATAATATGCTTTCTTTGTCGTATTTCATTGTATTCTAACATTGCCATATAATCCTTATTTTACAAGATTTTAAGACAGAAGTCTAATAATTTTTGTTACACCCCTCCTCAAGGTCTCACCTTAAGGTGAGACCTTGAGGAGGGGTGTAACCTTTTTTATTTTCAAAGTGTTATAATACATGTAGAGATAATTATCGATTTTAATTTAACAAAATGGATTTTGATGATAAAACAAAAAGTGATGAAGAAATTTTAGCTTTATCTATTGATAAGCCCTCACTTTTTGAAATACTAGTCAATCGCTATCAAAACGCTTTTTTACGTAAGGCAAAAGAGATCATCCGTGATGATGAGATTGCCATGGATATTGTCCAAGAGGTCTTTATGAAGATTTATATGAATGCTCGTCGGTTTGAGAAGATGGACGAAGGTAGTTTCAAAGCGTGGGCATATAAGATTGTTTTGAACACAAGTTTCTCTTTTTACAAGAAGAAACAGAGGGAGAGAGGGTGGTTTGTTGATGAAGAGGTAAGTTTTTATGAAAATATTGCCGATGAATCTGATTATGTTAAGAAAAGCGAGTTAGAGGATTTCATACTTTCAATATTTTCTAGAATGCCAAAAAGTTTAAGTCACATATTGTCGTTATACTATTTGGAAGACAAACCTCAGAGGGAGATTGCCGAGATTGAGGGTGTTTCGCTCCAGACAGTGAAAACGAGAGTGTATCGTGCCAAAAGAGAGCTTAAGCGAATTTGCGCTGAGGTTATGTAAAATAATGCAAAATTATAAAGAAAACATACAATTTAAAAAGGGGATAATGAGGAGGATTTATGCCATCTGGCTGTTTAGGAAGACTTTCACCGCGAGAAATGGCCTGATATTGCTTGTCGCTTGGCAGATGACGCTCTATGTCTCTTTTGGCAGTGTGGTAGATAATTTGCCGTCGTTTTTTGACGTTGCTTCTGTGTATGGATTTATGCTGAACGCTTTTATCCATACAGAGATGATAGTCAAGCTGTTTTTTGTGTTTATCGTTGTCCTTGCCTTCTTAGTGTTGAAAGATGCGTTTAAGGGTATTTTTAATTTTAGTATCCCCATAAGGATAAAGGGTCGTTTTAATTAATAGAATTAATCTTACGCAAAATCCGTTCGCTTATGACGAACGGATTTTGCGTTTTTTTTGAATTTTTTAAAATTATTCTTTAGACTTTCTTTAGCTCTTCTTTAATCTTTTTTTCTATTTCATTTGCTATCTTAGGATTTTCTTTGAGAAATAGGCGAGAGGCATCATATCCTCGTCCGAGTTTCTCTTCACCATAATTGTATGAAGAACCGCTTTTTGTAACTATGCCGTGATTTTCCCCAAGAGATAAGATCTCACCCTCTCTGGATATACCCTCTGAGAAGATAAGGTCAAATTCCGCTTTTTTAAAAGGGGCGGCAACTTTGTTTTTCACTACTTTGGCACGGACGCGATTGCCTATTACATTTTCTCCTTTTTTTATCTGAGCGATACGTCTTACATCAATTCTTACGGAAGAGTAGAATTTAAGCGCTTTTCCTCCTGGCGTTGTCTCCGGATTGCCAAACATCACCCCTATCTGCATGCGAATCTGGTTTATGAAAATTACGGTCGTCTTACTTTTGGCGCCTATGGCTGTGAGTTTACGAAGAGCTTGAGACATAAGTCGCGCTTGCTTGCCTACATGGTAAGCTCCCATATCACCTTCTATCTCATCTTTTGGTGTTAAAGCCGCCACAGAGTCAATCACGATAATGTCTAATTTTCCTGAACGCACAAGACTTTCTGTTATCTCAAGTGCTTGCTCTCCATTATCCGGTTGAGAGATTAGAAGGTCGTTTATCTTCACGCCTAACTTTTTTGCATACTCCGGATCCATAGCATGCTCGGCATCTATAAATGCGCACAGCCCTCCCTTTTTTTGAGCTTGAGCCACCATAAGGAGAGAAAGAGTCGTTTTTCCTGATGATTCCGGGCCGAATATTTCTATAATTCTTCCCAATGGTATCCCCCCCACACCTAGTGCCTCATCAAGACCGATGGATCCCGATGATACGACATCAATATTTACTTTAGGAGTTTCTCCAAGTTTCATTATGGATCCTTCCCCGAATTTTGCTTTTATAAGTCTAAGAGTATCTTCTATACTCGCGTCATTCTCTTTTGGGGTTTTTGGTGTTCTTGCCATGATTTTATTTATATATTATTTCTAAAGTTTGTTTTACCTCTCTTTCAAATCGGTCTTCCGCTTTAAACTCTATTATATTATAGCCAAGCGACAAGAGCAATTCCTCACTGAAGATACCTTCTTCATCTGTAAATATCTGCTTATCGTTTAAAAATAATTTAGATATATTTTTTGCCGTCCCATGTATCTCTATGAGGGATTTATTTATAATGACGCCATTCTTTGGCGATATTATTTCTATTTTAGGTCCGGCAAGGAAGTCTCTAACCTCATAATAAGAATAACCAGCGACTATTGTAAACAATATAAAGCCGATTATAATTTTTATGATTATTTTGTCTTTATTTCCCATCTTTTTTCTTATTGTTAATCAATCTGATCCTGATTTTCGTCGTTGTTTCCGGGTTCTTCATATATCTCTCTTGGTTTTGAGCCGTCAGCGGGCCCCACAACCCCATGTTCTTCAAGGATATCTAGTAAGCGAGCCGCTCTGGCATAACCTATTTTCAGTTTTCTCTGCAGATATGATGAAGACGCTTTTCCTGCTTTTATCACAATCTCTCTTGCTTCTTCATATAGTTCGTCGTCGTCGCTACTGGCATTTTCATCGTCAAATTTTTGGCTAAAGATGGAGCTCTGTTCATTTTCAGCTGAAAAAAGATTCAAGTTTTCCGGACCATCAGTTGGCGGATAGTCTTCGTAGCGGTCTTTAAGAAATTTTACAACTTTCTTCACTTCACTTTCCGAGATGAAGGGCGATTGGATTCGTCTTGGTTTTGACATATCGCTTGCCAAGTAGAGCATATCTCCCGACCCTAGGAGTTTCTCCGCTCCCGACATATCAAGAATAGTTCTAGAATCTATTTGCGAAGCTACTTGCAGGGCTATACGAGATGGTATATTCGCCTTGATAAGCCCTGTGATAACCTCTACAGACGGTCTTTGGGTGGATATCACCAAGTGTATACCTACTGCTCTAGACATCTGAGCGAGTCTTACTATGGCTGACTCAAGCTCTCTAGGATAACTTATCATAATATCAGCTAATTCATCTATCACTACTACTATATAGGGCAAGGTTTCTATCCTGTTTTCCTCTTCATCTTCTTCAATATCTTCTTTTTGATTCTTTTTAATATGTGGGGCAAGTATGTTCTTATGGTAAGATTGAATATCGCGCGCGCCGTGTTTTTCTAAGATGTCATACCTTCTATCCATTTCTCTGGCCGCCCACCTCAACGCAAGGATGGCTTTTTTTGCGTCTGTCACTACCGGTGTAAGCAGATGAGGTATGCCATTATACATCGTTAACTCTACTCTTTTAGGGTCTATCATTATAAGTTTAAGATTCTCGGGAGAGTTCCTATAGAGAAGAGAGGTGATAAGTGCATGTATCATCACAGATTTTCCTGCCCCAGTCGCTCCAGCAATAAGTATGTGAGGCATCTTTGCCAGATTTGAGAAAAATGCTTTTCCCGAGACTCCTCTGCCTAAGGAAAATAGAAGCGGGTAAGGAGAGTTTTGATATTCATCGTCTTTTAGGAGTGAGGCTAGTCCGACGATAGCTTTAATCGTATTGGGGATCTCTATGCCGACGAGCGACTTGCCCGGGATAGGGGCTTCTATCCTGATTGGGTAAGCAGCGAGGGATAGAGATAAGTCATTTTGAAGGGCGACAATTTTTGAGAGTTTGACTCCTTCGGCTGGTTTAAGAGTGTATTGAGTCACAGACGGGCCTATTGATATCTCACCCATTTCTGTCACGATACCGAAGTTTTGGAGAGTCCTTTTGATGATATTAGAGTTTGCCTTGGTGTCTCCGACCGCCGGCTTTCCTTTGTCGTTTTCTAAGAGTGAGATTGGCGGGGGAGAGAATACTATCCCCGAACGAGAACCTGACTCTATGATGAGTTCCGATCCATCGTCTGGCGACCCTTTTTGATGTGTTATTTTGTTCTTTACGGCACTGACGGCTCCCTTTAATTTTTCTTTTAATTCTTCTTTTGTCGGCGTGTCATTTTCTTTCTCGTCTTTTTCATCATCCTCTTCTTCATATTCATATTCTCCACTTTCTTTATTGTCTGTCTGTAAATTTTCTATAACATCTTTTTTATTAAAGATCGGCCACCTTAGGAAACTTGGCCGACTGAGTTTGAGTCTCATGTTAAACATCACAAGAAGTGAGATTATAAGAATGGCAAGGAGGATAATTAAGCTAACCCAGAAATCAAAAAGTCTTACAAGTGGGAAGGATATTATTTTTCCCACAAACCCGCCAGACTCCCCGTCTCTTAAGATGATATTAGTAAGACCTAAACTTGAGATGAGAAAGAAGAGACTACTGATAAATGTCGCGAGTATGAAATTCGGGCGAAATGATGTTATCAAAGACACTCCAGCCAAGAAAAAGGAAACAGGTAAAAGGAAGAATCCTCCACCGAAAAGAAATTCAAAAAAACTAAATATTGACTCGCCAACCATGCCGGCTTTGCCTACTGCCGAAAGCGTGAAAAAGAGTGCGACGACGAATGAGATTATGGCAAGGATAGAGTATTTCGTTTCATCTTTTACACTGGAATGCCACTTTGTTGTATGATCATTTTTTCTTTTCTTTTTTGCCATGAAGATAGTATAAAACGAAAAGCAAAAAGCGTGAAGCGGAAAACTAATATTCCATAAATCCGACAAGATTATATAGAGATTAAAGTAGAGTACTTTTACCCCTCACCAGAAAATTTTGGTGGCAGGGGGTTTACTTTTTTTTGTTTAAGTTTTAAGTTTAAGTTATGGTAAATGAAGACAGTGAAAACTATCTAGAGGAACGGCTGGGGAAGATTACAAATGCTTTATATAAAGTGACGGATTTTATGTTTGACAAAGAACCACTTAAATGGTCTTTAAGAGGTGCCTCTGTCAACATCTTGATAAATGCCATTTCCTTAAAGGATAAAGATTCTCAATCTAAGGTAACTTCTTTTTCAGAGATATTTGATTCATTAAATAAAGTTATATGTATGCTAGAGTTGGCAAGTGTCAGTGGGTTTATCGCAGGCCTAAATTTTGAAATTTTAAAGAGGGAATATGAGAAAATAGGGGAGATTATAAAGGAGGATAGGGAAGATCAGATATTATTCTCTGAGAAGTTGTTTCCAGAGTTGTCCGATAGTGTCCATAAGGATAATTATCTTGATAACGGACAGCTTAATACTGGTAATGGACACCATAAAGGACAACCTTTTAATAAAGGACATGATTTATATAAAGGACAGATAACTAAAGGACAAGATGAGAAGATGTCCATTAAGAATGATTATCATAAAGAAAAGGGTATTGTGGAAAATAATCGTCTGGGTAGTGGTAAGATAAACCTTATTCAAGATAAGAGTATAGATAAATACGATAAAAACGATATCAACAAAAAGCAGTTAATGGACAGTCAAAAGGACACTCAATTAAGGGACATTATTGATTTCGTTAAGAAAAATGGGCATGTTACTATAAAGGACATTTCTTCACATTTTCCGAAGATTAGCCAGAAGACAATTCAACGAAGATTGCTTTATGTGGTGGATGTTGGGCTCTTAGAGAAGGAGGGCGATAAGCGCTGGAGGAGGTATTTTATAAAGAAATAGTATGTAGCTGAAAAGAGCCATTTCCTCGGGATGTTTACGATGGAAGATTCGCTTAAAATAACGCCTTCCGATTGTGGATAATAAGCACCTCGTTATCAACAGATGGTGGGGTTTACAGTATGGTAATATATTGTCTTATCTATGTTTTTGTTGACTTTGATGGGGGTGAAAATATATACTTTAATATACCTTATAGAAAGGTTCGGGGTTATTGGCCCGGCTTATTTATTATAAGGGACAGAGTTATCCACATTATAATTTTGAAAGAGATACTTGACGATTTATAATGTGTTTAAGTTAAGTGATTTGATTTGGCTGGATGTCTTTTTATTGTAGTATCAATTTTAGCAAGTCGGAATGAAAGAGGGCACATTGAAAACAAAATATTTACGGATGTAAGATTGAAATTCTGAACAGTTAAAAATTTCTTTTTATTGTAATTTCTTCTCATGCTTTTTCGTCTATAAAGACGTAGAGGTGTGAGGGTTAATTAAATTAGTAATTATTAGTAGTTGCATAGAATTATTTAGGAACTGTCGAACTTAAATTTCTCTATGCTTACGATAATCTTGTGAATGTTTTATTGACTCACGCAAATTCGTTAATCCGTTAATATGGAGCGAAGCGCGACGAGATAGAGTACAACGAGATTATTAATTAGAAACAATTTATGAGTAGATTTAAGAAATCTAGATTGAGTAAAGTAATTTCTGTAACTTTAGGTCTTACGACTGCTGTTATGATGTTTGGTGGAGTATTGATTGCTCCGGCAAGCGCACAGACAGTTGAAGAACTTCAGGCACAGATCGCATTGCTTCTTTCTCAGATCACAGCGCTACAGACTCAGATGTCTGGAGTGACAGGCGGATCTGTTGCAACGGGAGCAGTTTGCGGATACACATTCGGAGCGAATTTGAAGCAAGGTGACACAGGGTCAGATGCTATGAATCTTCAAAAGGTTCTTAACTCAGATTCTGCGACACAGGTTGCTTCAAGCGGAGTTGGCTCACAAGGAAACGAATCATCGTATTTCGGTTCTTTGACAAAGTCAGCCGTTATTAGATTCCAG
>PFDM01000020.1 GCA_002772825.1 Parcubacteria group bacterium CG10_big_fil_rev_8_21_14_0_10_38_31
AAGCGTTTCAATATAGTGAATTGGAGATTAGGCCAAGAGCGTTTTGAAGATGGTCCATATGACATTACTATCATAGAAGGGACGCCCGTTACTAAAGATGAGATTGACCTTTTGGTGGAGCTTCGTGAAAAATCAAAACTAATCGTCGCTTTAGGGGCTTGTGCCTCTATTGCCGGTATTCCCGGGATAATGGATAAGAAAGATAGAGAAAAGTGGTATAAGAAGATCTATGGTGAGGGGTATAAACCTAAAGGGCTAGATGCCTTGCCCCTCTCAGCGTATGTGAAGATTGATTATATGATACATGGTTGCCCGGTAGAAGAGGATGAGATAATAAGAGCCCTTGAAGAGTTGTTGGCCGGGAAAGTCCCTCGGCATCATGGTTATTCTGTCTGCTTTGAATGCAAAGAGAGGGAAAATCCTTGCCGTCTGCTTGAAGATAAGATATGCTTTGGTCCTATAACTCAAGGTGGATGTAAAGCAGTCTGTATTTCAGGTGGAAGTCCTTGTTATGGTTGTTTTGGTCCAAGAGAGGAGACCAATATTCCGGCGTTAGTAAAGATCTTAAAGAAATTTGCCACGAATGAAGAGATAGACAGACATCTTTCTATGTTTTTCAATCAGATTAAAGAATACAGAGAAGTGTTTGGAAGAGAGATGAAGAAAAAGAAAAATGAAAAATGAATTTAAAAATAAAAAAGTTGTTATAATGGGTTTAGGTGGATATGGAGACGGTAGCGGCATATCTGCCACTTTGTTTTTTGCACAAGCTGGCGCTCGTGTCCTTGTGACAGACATGAAGAAAAAAGAAGAGTTAAAACACCAAATTAAAAAATTAAATAAATTTAAGAATATAAAATATGTATTTGGCAGACACAGGGAAAGTAATTTTCAAAAAGCGGATTTAATCTTTCAGAATCCATTAGTCCCTGATTCCTCACTTTATCTTAAGATTGCCAGGAAAAATAATATCCCCATCGTTAACGACTGGAGTCTATTTTTAAATAAACATCATAATTTTCTTATAGGTATTACCGGCAGTAAAGGGAAAAGCACGACCACGTCTTTAATCTATGAGCTTATCAAAAAGAAGAATAAAGCGATTCTTTGCGGTAATATAGGGGTCTCTCCGCTTAAATATATGGACAGTATAAAGAAAGATGACGTTGTGGTGGCGGAATTCTCAAGCTGGCTATTAAGAGGGCTTCTTCCTGTAAGGAAGTGTCCTAATATTGCAGTCATCACTAATTTAAAGTCGGACCATCTTGATAAGTATAAAAGCTTAGAAGATTATCATAATGATAAGAAAATTATTTTTAAATTTCAGAGACCGCAAGATATTGTTATCTTAAATAGAGATGATGAGAGGTCTAAGTGGCTGAGCGAAAATATAAAAAGTAAAGTATTTTGGTTTTCTAAAAAAATTTTTAGTGGCAAAGGGGGAGTTTTTATCAGAGGCGAAGATGTTATTTTTAAGAAAGAGGGGAAAGAAGAAAAAGTGGCAAAAATTAGTGATATACAAATCCCCGGAGACCATAATTTGGAAAACATATTGGCTGGGGTTTGCGTGGCGAAGATCTTTGGTGTAAAAAATAGCGATATAAAAAAGACATTAATTCAGTTTAAAGGATTACCCAATAGGCTTGAATTAGTGCGTGAAATAAAAGGAGTAAAGTATTATAATGACACGACTGCTACAAATCCAGATGGGGCAGTCTCGGCTTTAAAAGCCTTCAAGAGTAAGAAGAAAAGAATAGTCTTGATTGCTGGCGGGGTGGATAAGAATCTTGATTACAAAGAGTTTGCGAAAATTATAAAAAGAGAGGTAAAAGAATTAATTTTTTTCCCGGGCACCGCTACGGATAAGATTCTAAGGGAGGTAAATGTGCATCACTCGGTGATGCACAAAATGAGTGAGGCGGTGCACTTGGCGGAGGGCTTGGCCAAAAAAGGGGACATCGTATTACTTTCGCCCGGTGCGGCAAGTTTCGGTTTATTTAAGAATGAGTTTGATAGAGGTAAGCAGTTTGTGAGAGAAGTTAAGAAATTATAATTTAAAAAATGAAAGTTGATTTATTAAATAACATAAAAGGGGTTCACTTTATCGGTATTGGCGGTATTGGTGTTTCGGCTATCGCCAGGATGATGAAAAGGGAAGGGAAAATTGTGAGTGGTTCGGATCTCCATGATTCGGCAATTCTTACTGACCTTAGAAAGAGTGGAATGGATATAAAAATAGGGCATAAAAACGCTAATCTTCCCGATAATGCTGATTTAGTCGTCTATACCACGGCTATTTCGGAGGATAACCCCGAAATTAAGAAGGCAAAAAAAATGGAGATAGATATCATAAGCTATCCTGAAATGCTCGGGGTTGTATCTCGAGAGAAATACACCATAGCTGTCTCTGGGACTCACGGTAAGACGACCACTACGGCAATGGTCGCTAAGATATTAGGAGATGCGAAGATAAATCCTACAGTAGTTGTTGGTAGTATACTGAAAGAAGGTGGAAGTAATTTTATCTTTGGTAAGTCAAAACCTGTCCGATTGAATAACACTATTTATTCAGGCGGGTATTTTCTTACGGAAGCGTGTGAATATAAACGAGCCTTTCTTAACCTTTCTCCGAAAATTATAATTATCACGAATATTGATAAAGATCATCTGGATTATTATAAAAATATAAAAGATATTCAAAGCGCTTTTATCTCTTTCGTAAAAAAGCTGGATAAAGACGGATACCTGGTTTGTGATACCTTAGGAGAGAATATGAAACCGATTATCAGTATGGCAAAAAAGGTTGGTTGTAAGATAATAGATTATTCCAAAATATCAGTAAAATTGAAGCTTAAAGTTCCAGGAGAATATAATGTGAAAAATGCCAAAGCCTCCTTGGCTCTAGCCCAAATATTGCGAGTTAAAAAGCCACTTGCAGTAAAAGCACTTAATAATTTTAAGGGGACTTGGCGAAGGTTTGAATATAAGGGAAGTGTTAACGGTGTTTTAGTTTATGATGATTATGCTCATCATCCGACAGAGATACAAGCCACCTTGAAAGGCGCGAGAGATTATTTTAAGAAAAAGAAGGTTTGGGCTGTCTTTCAGCCCCATCTTTATTCAAGGACGAAATTACTGCTTGATGAATTTGCAAAAAGTTTTAATAACGCCGACGAAGTTGTAATAGCCGATATTTATGCCGCTAGAGAAAAGGAGGATAAAACTATTCACGCTAAAAATCTAGTGGGGAAGATAGAGAAACAGAATAAGAACGTACAATACATTCATTCGCTTGATAAAATTAAAGATTTTTTGCTCAAAAATACTAAAAAAGGCGATGTCGTTATAACTATTGGCGCCGGGGATATTTTTAAAGTAGGGGAGGCTTTGTTCAAATAATAATTGACTCATTTGTTATCTTATGGTACCGTTTAGTTGGAATCTGTTATTTTAAATAATAATTAAAAAAAAGGGGGTATCGTAATGAAGCGTATGATCGGTGTAGTGATGGCGGGTGGTAGAGGGGGTAGGCTCTATAGTCTCACTAATCAAAGAGCTAAACCGGCCGTCTTTTTCGGCGGTAAATACAGGATTATCGATTTTATTATGAATAGTTTTGTAAACTCCGGGATAGGAAATATTATCGTTCTCACTCAGTATCTATCTCAATCCATCAATGACCACATGAGTCATTTCTGGATTTCTAATCCTCTTTATGGACAGTATATAAATACTGTTAACCCTCAGTATAAAACGGAATTTAATGTCAGATATGAACATACTGCAGATTCTGTCTATCAGAATATGGATAGGATAAACTGTGGTGATTTTGATACTGTCGCTATTTTTGCTGGGGACCATATAGTCAAGATAGATGTCAGGCAAGTGAAAGCGTATCACGAATCAAAAGAAGCTGATTTTACTGTTATCGCTGTCCCCGTACCTGTCTCGGAGGCTTCTGGTGCTTTCGGAGTGATTGAGGTTGATGAAGAAAGCCGGATTATCGGCTTTGTAGAAAAACCGCTGAAGCCTAAAGAGATACCAGGTCGCCCCGGTTGGTGCTTTGCTTCAATGGGTAATTATCTCGCTGATGTAAAATACTTACAAGATATTCTCTATTTAGATGCAAAGAACAAAGCCTCTAGCCATGACTTTGGTCATGATATTATCTCGTTGATACTTAAAAAGGGTGACAAGATTTATGCTTATGATTTCTCTCTGAACAAAGTTTCTGGTCAGAAATTAATATATTGGCGTGACGTTGGAAGTACAAGGGCTTTTTGGGAAGCTAATATGGAGCTAAAGGATCCGTCTCCAGCCTTTAGTCTTTATGGTAAAGATTGGCCATTGAGATCTGTCCCCGACTCTACTCCTCCAGCCAAGATTACTCTTGGGGGAGAATTTAAAGACTCGCTTATCAGTGGAGGGTGTATCATTAGTGGCGGGTCTGTCAGAGACTCCGTCTTATCACCAAATGTATTTGTCGATAAGAATGCTGAAGTTTCAGAATGTGTACTTTTCCCTAATGTTGTCATTGGGGAAGGTGCGCGCCTGAGAATGGTAATCGTGGATGAAGGCGTGACGATCCCTTCTGGTGTAAGTATTGGTTTTGACAGGGAAGAGGACGAAAGGAGGGGGTTTACGGTAAAAGATGAACCCGAAATACTCGTGGTGCCAAAGCACTACGTATTTTAAAGACTTAAGACCGGATTCAAACTAGAAAGTTTGAATCCGGTCTTTTTTATTGTTGGGGAAAAGTGGATAGAGATTAATTCAGAATCTGTTATTATTATATTAAAGTAAAAAATTCAATTTCAATTTTTTTAGATAAATTTTATGTCAAAAAAGAATTTAGTAAAAAGTAGAGCTGATGAATATATTGCCAAGATTGAAGGACACGGCTCCCTTGCCATTGATTGGAAAAAAGGCAAAGTGAATCTTCATGTTCACGAAGGAGAGCGCTTGTTTGAGGGGATATTAGTAGGGAGGACAGCAGATGAGATGCATTGGATTACTCCGAGGATTTGCGGTGTTTGCCCTATAGCGCACAATCTTGCTTCTTTGAGGGCTACAGAAGATGCCTTGGGTATAAAGATTACTCCCACTTCAGAGCTTCTTCGTCGGCTTATGCAAGTCGGGCAAAATGTGCAGAGTCATGTTCTCCATGCCGTCTTTCTGGCTCTTCCTGACTATATAGGGATAGACAGGATAACCGAGCTTGATTTTAAAGATCCAGCTAAGTTTGAACTGGCACTTTTCTTGAAAGAGTTGGGTGATGAGATAGCCTATGTTGTAGCTGGGCGAAACGTTCACCCTACCCGCACTTCGGTTGGCGGATTTCATAAAGTCCCGACTAAGGAAGAGCTTAAGGGATTACTGGAGAAAGTCAAAATAGCGATTCCTAAGGCGAGGGCATTGGCAGATTTTTTCGCTACGCTCGAATATCCAGAGCTTCAGGTTGACCTTGAGCTTCTGGCACAGAAGGATGGGAAGGTGCTTTCAAATAAACGAGAGTCTTTCAATATTAAAGATTATAAAAAGAATATTGAAGAGGAAGTGAAGAAATATTCTACGGCTAAGTTTGGTTCGTATAAAGGGAGTGTATACATGGTCGGTTCTTTGGCCCGACTTTATCATAAGAGTTTTTATGATAAAGACTTTTCTTCTTTTAAATTAGATTTTAAAAATCCTTATCATAATAACTTAGCTCAAACCATAGAGACATTTTTTGAGCTTGAAGAGGCCGCTTCTATCATAGAGAAATTATTGAAAAAGGATATTGATGACAGGATAATCTCTCCATCGAAAGACGCTTCGCTTAAAGGAATAGGCGCAGTAGAGGCGCCAAGAGGGGGACTCTATAATGAAGTTCACTTTGATAAAGATGGTATTATAAAATATGCTAACATCATCACGCCAACAGTCCAGAACCTCACTTCTATGGAGAATACGGCCGAGGCATTACTCGCTCAACATAGCGAGAAGTCTCACCAAGAGTTAGAACACTTAATGGAGATGCTAATCCGTGCTTATGATCCTTGCATCACCTGCTCCGTGCATTAGTTCCGAGTTGGTTATGTCCAAGTGATAATTTGTCCAGTATATTAGATTTTTGCGTTCTCTTTGATTTATCTTGTCGCAAATAAATTGCCAATGGACTGATACTTCATCTCCCTCATTGATGTTTTGGTCTGCGAAATAATAACTCCTCTCTGTTTTTTCTCCTATTTTTAATTTATGATAATTATCAAGTATGATTGGGTAATATTCTACAATAGCACTACCAATTGAAAATCCTGCTGTCTCTAACTTTTTACTTTTTATTCTACCCCAGCCTATTCGACAATTATTTATTGTCTCAAGTACTTCTTTAACAGCCCCGAGATTTATCAACCCAACTTTCTTTCCTATATCAAACACATGGAAAGCATGAAATGGTTTTGCCCCTAAGATTGGCTTAGGAGCAATCTTATCCCATTCTTTTAATGTTGTACGGTCTTTAAACCTATCAGCGATACTGGAGTAGAGACTTTTTGCCGGAACTTTAGAAAGAAGACTATTGCCAATCCAATAAGCCTCAACTACTCTGTAATCAAAAATATCCCGAATGTTATTTGACTTGGCTATAAGTTCTAAGTAAGGGACCGCGCCTGTGAATTGAAGAAGGAGTCTTTTTGAATCTTGAGTCAGTTCTTCTTTTCCTAGGGTTATATTTTCAAAGACAGACTCTATCTCTTTAGGTCCGCAATATTGTAGAGTATTAGGGGCAAAAGCGTATTTACTAAACAGTATTAGGCCGTTTTTGTAATTTTTGCTCAGCATATTTTTTTAGTCTATTTGTTGTTGGAGAAATAAGAATAATTCCAAATGCAAGTATTACTGTAGGAAGGATTATCTTAAACGGTATTTTATGAGTTATAAATATTGAATTTAATATAGCGGTAATAGGGAAAGCTAAGACAAGGATTGATGTTGCTACTCCAGCCGGTGCGAATTTAAGAGCGCTGTACCAGGTTGTAACATACCCAAATAAAACAACCCCGCTTATCATGAGCCAGCCAAATTTTGCAAAAGAAATATCTAGTAGTGCGCCTCCGTTCCCGGTTAAAATAATAAAAGCAATAAGAAATAGCGAACCAAAAAACATCCTTCCCCAGCTTGTAACAATAGGAGAGACTTCCTTTAATATTTTTTTAGCTATAATGTTCTCAATTGCCCAAAGTATAGTTGCTCCAAATACCAATAGTTCACCTGTTCCTAAAGAGAAGTTTGCCGGAGAGACGAAAAGATAAACTCCTAATGAAATTATAGCTAAAGATAATATCTGTATTTTATAGAGTTTTTCACCAAGAAATGGTATTGCGAGTATGGCAACCCAGATAAACAATGTTTTGTGGATAAAAGCGGCATTTACTGAATCGGTCATAGATAAACCTTTGAAGAATAAGAGAAAAGGGATAGCTCCCCCTATAAAACCTATTAAAATAAGTTTTAGCCAGTTATTTCTGTTTAATGATTTAAGCTCCTTTATCTTACCAAATAAAATAATTACACTTATAAGTAATACTGCAACAATGATATTTTTAGCTGTTGTAAAAACAGATGAGTTTTGCCAGAAAGTAATGGCAAATTTATTCATAAATACAGCAAATCCACTGATAAAGGCAGTCGCTAGAGCTAATGTTATTCCTTTATTTTCTCCAAACATATATATAAAATTAAGTTAACTTTTAATTAATAATTATTCGCAATTACAAGTATGTTCATGTTTATGCGGGTGTTCGTGTGAGTGTTCATGTGAATGATTGGTTGATGGCATCGTTTTGATCATCTCAAGTATCTGGATAGCTTCGTCTTCGGGGAGTTTCTGGATGGCTAAGTCCCCGTGGATCAGAAGGTAATCACCTAAATTAACCCCTTTATTCCTAAGGAGGCTAATGTTGGCGCGGTGAGTATGTTCCATAGACTGGACTTCTACCCACTCGCCTTCTATCTTTGTAACTTTACTTGGTGTTGCCAGACACATAATAAAAATTTAAAAATCAAAATGCAAAATTACAGCTTAAGATTTATAACTTTATTTTAACTTATTTTGGTTTTTAGCGCTAATCTTTAGGAGTTGAATTTAAGAGCTATTTGAGTATAATGAGGATATTATAAGTTTAATATGCTTTTAGCGTAATAATTATGAAGAAAGTGAAAATTTATTCAACGCCTACTTGTATGTACTGCAAGATGGCTAAAGATTTCTTTGATGATAAAGGGGTAGAGTATACAGATGTTGATTTGTCAGTTGATGTAGCTGCTCGCGACGAGGTGGTGAAGAAGACTAACCAGATGAGCGTACCGGTTATTGAGATTAGAGAGGAAGGAAAAGATCCGGAATATGTTATCGGGTTTGATCAGGCTCTCCTTTCTGAAAAGTTGGGAATAAAATAAAGTTGTATTAAATTCAATACCTCGACTTAAGTCGAGGTATTGAATTACGCCCTCGTAGCTCAATGGATAGAGCAATCCCGTCCTAAGGGAGAGATGGAGGTTCGCCGTGTACTACTAAAGAGTACACGGCGCC